>NZ_FMVD01000024.1:0-16659 GCF_900101945.1 Nitrosospira sp. Nsp13
ATACGGCTGGCCAGCGCGGCGCCCTGATCGTTCATGCCGACGATGATGGCGCGCTGCGGCGGCCCTTGCAGCATCAGCAGAAAGGGCGCGCTGGCTCGCAGTGCCAGATGGGCGCCCACCTGGCCCAGCGGCGCCACCCAGAGCCACGTGATCAGCGCCTCGCTGGAGAATTCGGCTATATAGCCGGTGGCAACGCCCAGAAGCAGCAATAGCAAAACCACCCAGAACCAGCTATAAAGAACGTCGAAAATCAATCTCTTGATTGAAAATTGCAGGCGCGAGGTGCCCGGAAAGGTGATCGAGAACACGATCACTGCAAGGATCAGGTAGGGGGGCCGCAATTCTCCTTCAATACCGGTGCTCACCAACCAAAGTGATAATGCCAGTACCGCGGGGTCGAGAATGGCCTCGACAGCGCTCAGCATGTTGTTGCCAAGCGGTCCCTTGGCATGGGTGGAAACCGTAGACGCGGAAAATGTCGGGTTGGCTTCAGCCATGGCTGAGGCTGCGCTCTATTTTGGAAACGGCTTGCATCCGGTTATAAACATCAAGTTTTTTGAAGATATGCTGCAGGTGGTTTTTTACGGTGAAGGCGCTGATGGAAAGGATGCTGCCAATTTCGGCATTGGTTTTTCCCATCTTGACCCAGTTCATTATTTCGCTTTCACGCTCGCTCAATCCATGGTCTTCGCTTTCCAGAGAATCCGCCAGCAGCACTCCTCCCGCACAAGAGGGATACGACAATGGTGCCACACGGCGCAATGCCGTATCCAGATAAGGCAGCAGAATTTCCATTGCGCTGAGCGTGGTACTGTCGAGCTCATCTTTCGAACTAAAAAATACATAAAGACAATCATGACGCCCGCGCTTGTCGCTGATGCCATGCATCAGGGAAGAATGCATGCCTTGCAAGGCTTGGCCAAAAGAACATTGCAGACCGCCATCTTCATATAGCGCATCCGGTCGAACGCTCGATGCGCAAGCCATCCTTCCCAGTTCATCCCACCGATTATAGAGTTTCCGCAGTAACGGTGAAAGAACTTCCGGTTCCAGGTGAACAGTTCTAACGCCAGGGAGCGCGGAAACGATGTCGTACCGGATGAAATTCGAGCTGAAATCTCCCCAGGCGGCGAGCATGATCTCGTGAGGCAGATAATGCTGAACTTCTCCCTGTAGCCATCTAAACAAATCAAGATGGCCGCGCACCGCTATCCCTTCCTGAATAATGCGGGCGTAACGTTGAAGATGGTCAGAAGAAAGTGAAGAGAAAAAACCCATATTGTGATGCTCAGTTAGCTGTTTAGTTGTTAGCTGCTTAGGTTTGGGAGGGTGGGCAACTTGATTCTTGGACGCAAAACCGATATTCCTCCACAGCCTGACCTAGCACTAACGCAGAGTATGCAAAAGCCATGACGCTGGTGGGAGCGATGTCACGCTATCATTCCTGCGCGACAATCTCACTGTTTAAAATACCTCATTCCGCCAGAAACGGATCATCATCGTTACCGAAGAAATCTTTGACGAATAATTCTCCAGGCTGCAAGGACGGCTGACATCGAACCCATCTTGCATGGTGAGACCAGCAAGCTACATTTCATATTTCCTCGCTGGATATGTCGGTGCGATAACCCACATAACACTAAATAATGAAGAGGAAGCGCCTGTCTTAATAAGATAAGCATAATTCATGCCAGGACTTTAAAATGTTTATAATCACTTAATTATCGGATAATACAAGGGTACAGCTGTCGCCAAACCAAGTGGATTTTTTGCTGTTATGCGACAACTAGCTGTTTATGCTCATATTTTATTGTCGCTAAAGAGCGACAATAAAATATATTAGGAAAATGCTACTGATCAGTTGAATTCGTAGAACGACGGGATGATAAGGGTCATGTTGTGACAGGTCGCCGCTTCATCGGTATGGAATGGAAGCGGATTGAACAAAAGTAAGGGTTGATTCGTGGAAGTAAGCCTGTTGATACCGTATTGCTGACGAATTCTAGGTGAGGCTGCTGAATATGTGCCAGACAGGTATTGGGCGTAAAAGCATCACAGAGAAACCGATCAAGTGCGCTTATCTAAACCTAAATCCGATTACTATGATCGGCAGAGAATTTTTGTATACTCGATTCTCATTTTTTGGGTAAATTCGTCCAACTACCGGATTTAAGATGAGATACTGATTCAGGAAATATCCGATAACCCGTATCTGTCCATTGCAAGCTAGAATCTGATGGTTACCATAGTATCCATCTTTGGGTTATGGGGTGGCTGATGGGGATCGAACCCACGACAACCGGAATCACAATCCGGGACTCTACCACTGAGCTACAGCCACCATCCGAAAATAATGCACAGCCTGGAATTCAGCCACCATCTGCTAGAAGATAGCTATGGCGTGCCCGACAGGAATCGAACCTGTAACCCCCAGCTTAGAAGGCTGGTGCTCTATCCGGTTGAGCTACGGGCACCACTCAAATCGGATTTCGCCCCACATTAGCATGAATTGGTCGGGGTGGAGAGATTTGAACTCCCGACATCCTGGTCCCAAACCAGGCGCGCTACCAGGCTACGCTACACCCCGGAAAGGGCGTTACTATACCTTTCCATCCATAAAAGGTCAATTTATGGCCTTCTTCCACAAGAATTATCATGAACCTGGAATGCAGCCGGAACACGCAGCCTCATGATGATATGTCAAAGTGAACCTTGTGGCACGCTAAGCGCTACACTCTCGGTCCTTCATTTTATTCCGCTCGATCAGGGCATAAGCCGAATGATTGTGAATGGACTCAAAGTTTTCTGATTCCACCACGTAAGCGTCTATGCGCGTGTCTTGATCCAGGAGCGCAGCTACATCGCGTACTGTGTCCTCGACAAATTTCGGGTTGTCGTAGGCCTTTTCGGTAACGTATTTCTCATCCTTACGTTTCAGCACTCCGTATAGTTCGCATGACGCCTGACCTTCTGCGATTCTTATCAGATCCTCGATCCAGACAAAACTGTTGACACAAATGGAGATCGACATATGGGAGCGCTGATTGTGCGCGCCGTAGGCGGAAATCTCCTTGGAGCACGGGCACAGGCTGGTCACCGGCACGATGACCTTCATGGTGAACTCGTAGCCTCCTTCCCTGATTTCTCCGATAAAAACCACCTCATAATCCAGCAGGCTTGTTATCCGGGAAACCGGCGCCGTTTTGTTGATGAAATAAGGAAAGGTCATTTCGATACCGCCGGATTCAGCTTCGAGCTTTTCTACCATGGCTCGCAGAATGCTCTCAAACGATTCAACGGAAATTTCCCGCTCGTGGCTATTGAGTATCTCCACAAAGCGCGACATATGCGCGCCTTTTATATTATGAGACAACTTTACATACATATTGAATACTGCGACGGTATGCTGTTTGCTACCATCCTTATCTGTAATCGTCACCGGGTGACGAACAGCCTTGATACCCACTCTATTGATTGCGATACGCCGGGTATCCAGGACACTTTGGACATCCGCAATGGGAAAATTCATGTCATTCATGATACCTGTTTTCCAAAAAGGGGCGCCTGCAGATCAGGTAGAATGGCTGAAACAGTGAAGTTAACTACTCGGGAAGTCTTGATCTGACCGATCTGATGATTCCTGCCTTATCCAGTCCGCAGTCAGCCAGCATTTGCGAAGGATCGCCTTGATCTATAAAAATATCCGGCAATCCCAATTGCAGCACTGGAGTGGCAAAGCCCCTGCTTTCAAGCGACTCCAGTACCGCGCTGCCCGCGCCGCCCATCACCGTATTCTCTTCCACCGTCACCAATAATTCGTGATTCTCCGTCAAAGAGGCGATCAGATCTTCATCCAATGGTTTGACAAAACGCATATTAACAACGGTCGCATTTAATTCTTCCGCCGCTTCCAGACAGGGTCTAAGCATGCTGCCAAAAGCCAGAAATGCGATTTTTTTTCCGTTACGGCGAATCTCGGCACGTCCCACGGGGAGTGCTTCCATGTGCTTTTGCGGCGCTATGCCGGTTCCTACGCCCCGTGGATATCGTACCGCTGTCGGCGTATTCATTTGAAAGGCGGTATAGAGCATCTGACGGCATTCATTCTCGTCGGCAGGGGTCATCACGGTAATATTCGGGATGCATCGCAAATAGGTTAAATCAAAACTGCCGGCATGAGTAGGACCATCCGCGCCTACCAATCCGGCGCGGTCTATGGCAAATACCACCGGCAGGTTCTGGATCGCGACGTCGTGAATCAACTGATCGTAGGCCCGTTGCAGAAATGTTGAATAAATGGCCACTACCGGCTTCAGGCCATCGCAGGCCAAGCCTGCCGCGAAAGTGACTGCGTGCTGCTCGGCAATACCGACATCAAAATAACGATCGGGATACTCCTCGGAAAATCTCACCAACCCCGAGCCCTCGCGCATCGCCGGTGTAATTCCGATCAGGCGCTCATCCAACGCCGCCATGTCGCACAGCCAATCCCCAAAAATCTGGTAATAGGCAGGCTTACCCGCGGCTTTAGGAACAATACCCGCCTCCGGATTAAACTTGGCTACACCATGGTAGAGAATCGGATCTTCTTCCGCCGCCTTATAGCCCGCGCCTTTGCGCGTTACTATGTGCAGGAATTGGGGGCCGTTAAGATGCTTTATGTTGTTGAGCGTGGTTACCAATATGTCAAGATCATGACCATCGATGGGACCGATATAATTGAAACCGAATTCTTCAAACAAAGTGCTGGGCGTTACCATGCCTTTCACGTGCTCTTCCGCACGTTTGGCCAGTTCCAGCATCGGTGGCACCACACCCAGCATTTTCTCGCCAGCACGCCGTGCAGTCGCATAAAATTGCCCCGACATGAGTCTGGCCAGATAGTTGTTAAGCGCCCCTACCGGACGCGATATCGACATGTCATTGTCGTTGAGGATCACCAGCAAATTCGTGTTCATGGCGCCAGCATTGTTCAACGCCTCGAAAGCCATGCCAGCGCTCATGGCGCCATCACCGATAATAGCCACCGCGCGCCGGTCCTTTCCTTCCCGTTGCGCCGCTACCGCCATACCGAGCGCGGCACTGATGGACGTACTGGAATGTGCCGTACCGAATGCATCGTATTCACTTTCATCACGTCGCGGGAATCCCGCGACGCCGCCTTGCATTCGCAATTTGCTCATGCCTTCACGACGGCCGGTAAGTATCTTGTGAGCGTAGGTCTGGTGGCCAACGTCCCATACCAAACGGTCATGGGGCGTGTTGAAAACATAATGCAATGCAATGGTCAACTCGACCGTGCCAAGGTTCGACGATAGGTGTCCGCCTGTTTTAGCTACTGATTCAACAAGGAACTGGCGCAATTCATCCGCAAGCTGCGGTAGCAACTTGCGTTCCAGCCTTCGCAACTTGGAAGGAACACTGATGGTATCAAGCAATGGATACATTTAAACCCTAAAAAATTGTTGTCTTCTTTACTGTGGCAAACATCAACTTCAAAATTCCCGGTGGATGATGAAATCGGTGAGTTGCCGTAATCGTTCCGCCGTTGCACCAAAAACCTCCAGCGACTGGTATGCGTCGCGCCGCAATTCCTCGGCCAGCTCACGCGCCCGGCTGCTTCCCAGGATACTTACATAGGTAGGTTTGTTGTTTTCGGCATCCTTGCCCGCAGTTTTGCCCAAGGTCGCAGTGGTAGCCTCGGCATCCAGCAAGTCGTCGACCACCTGGAAGGCAAGACCAATGCATTTGGCGAAGTGATCAAGACTTGTCAGTTGACTCTCGTTCAAGCTGTTGCCGCAATAGGCACCTAGCATCACCGCGGCCCGAATAAGCGCCCCGGTTTTATGAATATGCATAAATTCCAGTTCCGGCAGACTCAGTGTCTTGCCAACACTGGCGAGATCAACCGCCTGTCCACCCGCCATACCCCGCGAGCCCGCTGCCTGTGCCAGCCGCTTGATCATTTCCAGCTGCATTTGAGGGCTATCCGCCAAGCGATACTCAGCCAGCAATTGAAAGGCAAGACTTTGCAAACTGTCTCCTGCCAGCAACGCCGTAGCTTGATCGTATTCTACATGACATGTAGGCTTACCCCGCCTCAGTACATCGTCATCCATGCAAGGCATATCGTCATGTACCAGTGAATAAGCATGTATCAGCTCCACTGCTACCGCCGCGATCGTTACACGCTCTTCATCCGCGTTGTTCAATTCTCCAGCGGCGAATGAAAGCAGCGGGCGCACTCGCTTTCCCCCACCCAGAACGGTATAACGCATGGCATCATGCAGGCGCTCGGGAGGAATATCTGCGGCGGGAAGTAAGGTCTGCAGGGAAGTTTCTATGCGTACCTGGCGGCTCCTCGCCCAATCCTGGAAATCAGTGATCATCGATACCAGGCGAGGAGAAATTTTTCAGCGTATCAGCCTCAAGGAGACGCACCTGTTGTTGCGCATCCTGTAACTTGGACTGACAATATTGCAGCAACTCCGCACCACGCTTGTGGGCTGAGAGTGATGCTTCGAGCGGCATTTTCCCCGCCTCCATTTCGACGACAATATTTTCCAATTCCGTCAATGCCATTTCAAAACTTTCTGGCCGCGAAAATTTGACGGGTTTAGCAGGCTTTGTCATGATAAGCACAGTGTGTCACAGAATAGATACATCGCTGAGAATTTGTAAAAATAACGCAATAAGCAGGGTCAGGTCAATTAAATACATGAAACTTTCTTCAACAGCATCTTTTAGTCGAGATTATAGGCGTTTTAGAAAAGATATCACGCTCTTCCGGCTTGACTAATTGCGTTTTTCCGGCAAATGCCGGGTTTTTCGCATGGCAATCATCTTTTTTTGAACCCCTTGAGGAGGAAAAGTACCCGATATGTCCAATCTTGTTGACGTTTCCCAACTGACGCAAACAACCACGCCGCTGCCTACCGACTGGTATGTCGATCCGGGTATCCTTGATTTAGAAAAACGCCTTCTATTCGATCAAGGGGCAGGCTACGTCGGCCACGAAATTATGTTGCCGAACGTCGGGGACTACCATGTGCTGGAGTGGATGAATAGCGCCAAGGTGCTGGTACGCAACAAGGATGGCATTGAGCTATTGTCAAATGTCTGCCGTCATCGGCAATCTCTTTTGCTCAAGGGCCGCGGCAATACCAGAAATATTGTTTGTCCCGTGCATCGCTGGACTTATGATATGAAGGGTACGCTGCTGGGCGCTCCTCAATTTTCCGAAAATCCTTGCCTTAATCTGAGCAACACGCCATTACAGAGCTGGAATGGCCTGCTATTTACGGGCAAACGAGATGTAACACGCGACATGGTTCATCTGGGCGTCCTGAAGAATTTCAATTTTTCCGGTCATGTGCTGGAGCGGGTACAGATAGAAGAATATGCCTGCAATTGGAAGACTTTTATCGAGGTGTATCTGGAAGACTATCATGTCGAATCATACCATCCCGGCTTGAGCAATTTCGTGAATACCACCGAGTTGAAATGGGAATTCGGCGAGTGGTATAACGTGCAGACGGTAGGGATAAATCGTGGACTCGCCCACGCCGGCACGCCGGTTTACGCCAAATGGCAGGAACAATTGTTGCTCCAGACCGGGGGAGAGACGCCGGCCTACGGCGCCATCTGGATGCTCTACTATCCTAATATCATGCTGGAATGGTATCCTCATGTATTGGTAATCAGCACATTGTTGCCGACGGGAGCAGAGCGTTGCACAAACGTGATCGAATTCTATTATCCTGAAGACATTGCCTTGTTCGAACGCGAGTTTATTGAAGCTGAGCAAGCCGCCTATCACGAAACCGCCGTCGAGGATGACGAAATCTGCAAGCTGTTAACCGCCGGGCGTCGCGCGCTATATGAGCAGGGCATTAATGAAGTCGGGCCATATCAATCGCCAATGGAAGATGGCATGGCACACTTTCATGAATTTCTGCGACGGGAAATCGGATCACACATTTGATCCCGGCGCATTGAACTTACCTATAATGAGTGACTTAGCCCATGATTACGATTGAAGAAAGTGATAATCTTATAAACGTTGCCGTTTTCGGTGAATTCACCCTGGCAGATTATAAGGAATTCGAAGAGCAGGTAATCTACAAATCCCGATCCGAAAACCGGGTGAACCTTCTGCTGGACTGGCGCGACATGCTCAGCTACACCGTGGATGTCGCATGGGAAGATATCAAGTTCATCCGGGAGCACGGCAGCGAATTCAACCGGATTGCAATTATTACCAATAATCAATGGCAGGCATGGGGCGCCTGGGTATCCAATCTTTTTATTGATGCCAGCATCAGAGTATTTAGCGATTACGCCGACGCGAGGGCATGGGTAGTCGCTTAGTATTGCTTGCCTTCATGCTTACTTAACGAACGAAAGATATAGCCAAGAACGAAGGGCGGACAGACTATCCATATCTTTTCAATCCGAATTCCGGATCATCAAAAAGCGGGCAATCGCCACGACCTGCACAGCCCTTTCGCAGGCATCCAAAAGTGATTACACTGCAAGCCCTTTATCCGCACAATTTTGTTAATAGCTGACTGATCAAAATACACAGAAGATTTTGTTGCAAAAAAACGACACATTTTCCTCTCATTCTCCAAAATCTCTTTATATTGATCCCCAACTCGTCCAAAATGGAACCTGTTATTCTTGTAAGCGGCAGGTGGGGACTCATAAATATTTCGATGGCATTTCATATGCCGGGAAAATTGATGCTTTACCTGATTTTGGAGAACTATATGAATAGTGATTCAATATTGCCTTGACAGAGAAATTCGCCATAAGCTCGGAAGTTAATTTAATTAACACTTATGATTGCATTAGTCATTACTTGTTATCACAGTGATTATTCTCGGTATTGAAGATTGAAATCCAAATCAAGCGGTGAATAGATTAACAACCAGAACCAGTGCGTATCCAATCAGAATCCTTTACATTATAAAAAAATGACCAGTCCCATTAATTTGGAGGGGAAGACCTTGAGTTCAACAATAGCGAAGTTGAACGCTCCGCTAACGCAAGCGTTTAATCCTCAATCGTCAAGCGAGTCGCCGATAGCAAACACTCCAACACCGACTTCCAGCAGCCAGGCTCAGAGATTAGCTGACTTTGAGACATTGACGGCTGCCTTGGAATACGCAGCGGACGGAAATGCTGGATATAACTTCTACGATGCCAAGGGCAATTTACGTTCGGTCCTTTCCTATCAGGCGTTAAGGCAAAATGCCCATATCTTGGCCCGGCGTTTAGCGGGTCTTGGCCTGGTTCATGGTGATCGCGTAGCACTTATTGCCGATACCACTCCCGAATTTGTCGAATTATTTTATGCGTGCCGCTACGCGGGATTGATTCCTTTTGCGATGCCGGTTCCGGTGAATCTTGGTAGCCACGCAGTGTATGTCCAGCAGCTCCGGGGGATGCTTGATAGTGGTCAAGCAAGTGCGGCACTGGCCAATGTAGACTATATAGGCTTTCTCAAAGAGGCCACCGAGGGATCTCAAGGGTTGAGATGGGTTGGCACACCCGAGCAGTTGGGAGAACTCCCGGCTCTGGAGACATCGCTGAAAGCAAATCATCCTGACGAAATCGCTTATCTTCAATTTACCTCGGGCAGTACGCGTACCCCTCGCGGAGTAATCATTACCGAACGGGCATTAATGAGCAATCTGCAAGGGATTGTTCGTAATGGCCTGGAGATACGGCCCGGTGATCGCTGTGCGTCATGGCTGCCCTTTTATCATGATATGGGGCTGGTAGGGATGGTAATGGCGCCGATGGTGGCGCAAGTTTCGGTCGACTATCTGGCTACCCGTGATTTTGCAATCCGGCCTCTGCAATGGTTGCGTCTGATTAGTCGAAATCGCGCTACCGTCGCGTTTAGCCAGCCATTTGGCCTCAAGCTCTGCACCCTGCGAGTTCGTGATTCCGATTTGGAGGATCTCGATCTTAGCAGCTGGCGTGCGGCGGGTGTCGGTGCTGAAATGATACGGCCCGACACCTTAAGAAATTTTGCTGAAAAATTCGCCCCGGCGGGTTTTGACGCACGCGCCTTTCTGCCCTGCTATGGACTGGCCGAATCGACGCTCGCCGTTACCTTCTCCCAGGTTGGCCGTGGCTTCCAAAGCTTGCGGGTTGATGCCGGCACGCTGGTGGATAAAAAAATGGCGGTCCGCTTGCAAGCGGAAGGCAGAAAATATAGCGAATTTGTAAATTGCGGCCGCGCCTTGCCCGGGCATACCGTCAAGGTTGTCGACGATGCCGGGTTGACTCTGCCTGATATGAGAGTAGGCAGCGTATTGGTATATGGTAGTAGTATTATGACGGGCTATTTCAATAATCCGGAAGACACCCAAAAAACTCTCCGTCCTGGTAACTGGTTGGATACCGGTGACCTTGGCTTCCTTTTTGAGGGAGACCTGTATGTTACCGGGCGCCGTACGGATGTCATTATTGTCAATGGACGTAATATCCGTGCTCAGGATATCGAAGAGCTTGCCGAACAGCAACCAGAAGTGAGGGCCCGTGAGGCATCCGCTTTTGGTATAACGGATGCCAATGATGTTACGACGATCGTGTTGGTTATAGAGTGCCGCTTGACCTCCATAACGGATCGACAATCTCTTACCAGCCGGTTACAACGGCTGGTGTATATGGCATTTGGTGTTAATTGTCTGGTTGAACTGGTTTCGCCACACACTTTGCCCCGTACCTCATCCGGCAAACTGTCGCGTTTTGCGGCACGCCAAGGTTTCATACAGCGGACAAATCTGACAGACCAGTTATCTGCCGCCGAGTCCGGGGACAAATAACCGGCATATGTCGGGCTCATGGGTGGCGGTGACCGGGGCCACCGGCTTTATTGGTAGCGTACTTTTACAATCCCTGATTAAAGAGGGATGGAAAATCAAGGCATTGGCCCGCCGTCCTCGTGCCAATGATGAGTTTACGCAATGGATTGAAGGTGACTTAGACAACCTGGATGCATTGCAGAGTCTCGTTGAAAATGTATCTGCTGTCATACATTGCGCAGGCCGGGTTCGGGGCAGCTCCCTTGATGATTTCATTGCTGCCAATGTCGCGGGCACGAGCAATCTTGTGCGAGCTTCAATACAGCAGGCGTCTCCGCCTCGCTTTCTGCTCATCTCTTCTCTGGCTGCCAGACAGCCGGAACTTTCGTGGTATGCAACCAGTAAGCACATGGCTGAGCAGTTAGTGATTGACCATTCTCATGTCATGCCGTGCGCGGTTTTCCGTCCCACTGCGGTTTATGGCCCGGGTGACAAGGAAATGAGCCCACTCTTCAGAGTCACACAACGTGGCATATTACCTATGGTTGGGCAAGCTGCAATGCGCTTTGGTTTATTGCATGTCAATGATTTGGTAGCCGCCATTCTCTGCTGGCTCTCGACCGAGACCCCCGTGAACGGTATCTATGAACTTGATGACGGGCTACCGGGGGGCTACGACAGTCAAACCGTGGCCGCCATTGCGCAAGATGTTTGGAAACGGCCGGTGCGTTGCCTCTTTTTGCCGGCACCCCTTGTTTCGCTGGTTGCTAACATTAACTTGTGGTCGGCACGGCTGCTGCGTTACTCGCCGATGTTGACCCCCGGGAAAGTTAGAGAGCTACGACATCCGGACTGGGTCTGCGATATTACGCCTCTAACCCAGGCGCTTCCGAATTGGCGGCCTCGCATACGCTTGCGTGATGCTCTGCCGCAGGCAATATGATCCCTATAACAATCAAATCGATTCAGAATTGAGCCATGTCTAACGATTACAGTGATATCCTTCAGAAACTTTGTCATCATCTTAGGCAATTTACCGGTCCTGATGTGGAGATTACGCCGCAGACTGATCTCATTAATCAACTCGCCATTGATTCAGTCAAGTTATTGAACTTGATTATGGAAATCGAGGATGAGTTTGATATTTCCGTGCCGATAAATGCTCTCGCAGATGTTCAGACGGTTCATGAGCTTGCAAATTTGATTCACCAGATAGAGTCGGCTAAATAATGAGTTTGCTGGATAAACTGGATGCCGTTGCCGCAGCGAGAAAAGCGTTGCTACCCGAGGGTGTTGATGTTTTTGGCATACCCATCGGACAGATTTATTCTGCGACAGAGGCAAAAATTGGTGATCGTCGTATACTTTTCCTGGGTACGAACAACTATCTCGGGCTGACCTTCGCGCCGGAATGTCTGCGAGCGGCGCATGAAGCACTTGAAAGTGAAGGCACCGGCACCACGGGATCGCGCATGGCCAGCGGTAGTTATGGCGGACATCGCGCCCTTGAGCGGGAGTTCGCGGATTTTTATAACTGCCTGTCGTGCATTGTTTTTACGACAGGTTATCAGGCAAATCTCGCTACAATCTCCGGCCTGGCGGGGGCTGGTGACGTTGTGCTCATTGATGGCGACTCTCATGCAAGCATCTATGATGGATGCCGCTTGAGCGGTGCCGAGATAATCAGGTTCCGTCACAATGATATGACGGATCTGGATAAGCGTCTCCGCCGCCTGGGAGAGCGCTCGCGCTCGACGCTGATCATTGTTGAGGGTATTTACAGCATGCTGGGCGATCGCGCACCGCTTGCGGACATTGTCAAATTAAAAGATGCTTACCAGAGCACCCTTCTTCTTGACGAGGCTCATTCTCTCGGGGTTCTGGGCCGGACGGGCCAAGGTTTGGTGGAAGAAACGGGGCTCATTGGCGGAGTCGATTTCATCACGGGCACCTTCAGCAAAAGTCTCGGTGGTATAGGGGGCTACTGCGTAAGCAACCATCCTCAACTCGATCAACTACGCTATGTTAGCCGGCCGTATATATTTACGGCATCACCCTCGCCAGCCACCATTGCATCGACGCGGGCGGCGCTCAAATTACTGCATGACGGTACTGGATTGCGTGAGCAGCTTTGGAAGAATGCACGCCAGCTTTATTCAAGACTTCAGGAACTCGGCTATCAGCTTGGTCCGGAGCCCAGCCCCATCATTGCAACCATACTTGATACGCCGCAGCAGGCGCTGGCTTTATGGAATGGCTTGCTTGAACACGGCATCTATGTCAACCTGATGCTGCCGCCCGCGGCACCGGATGGTAAATCGCTGGTACGTTGCAGCGTAAGCGCAGCCCATACCAGTGACCAAATGGATTATGCCGGTCAGGCTTTTGCCGAGCTACGTGGAACGATTTTCCAATAAACATTCCTGCTGCCCGGTTATTTCGTACGACAACGTGCAAAGAACTCAACCTTGTGTTCCAATCCCACAATGGTTCTATCGCGCTGTATCAACAGTAAATCCAAAGAATAAAATAATTATCATGAAACGGCATGCGTACTCTCCTTACCTATAGCATGGTTTTTCCTCGGCGCAGCGCATACGTGCTACTGGCACTGTTGGCTGCGGGGATTGCCGAGGGGCTCAGCCTGACCGCTCTTCTCCCTTTAATTTCGATTGCGATAGGCGGGACAGGAGACTCGGATATTGGACGAGTCATCGTGGGTACCCTGCAGGGCATTGGAATTACACCCACAATAGGTGTCATGCTGTTGATTATCGTCGGTGGCATGCTTGTCAAAAGCTTGATATTACTGTTAGCCAACAGGCAGGTTGGCTATACCGTGGCGCATGTCGCAACCACGCTGCGCCTGAATTTCATCAAGGCGCTGCTTGCCAGCCGCTGGCAGTATTATCTGCGCCAGCCCATAGGTTCGCTTGCCAATTCGGTCGCCACAGAAGCATATCGGGCAGCGAATGGCTTTGAGCATAGTGCCAACGTTCTCGCCCTGTCGATGCAAGTGCTGGTCTATTCAGTTGTGGCCTTATTTATTTCATGGCAGGCAACCCTTACCTCCCTTCTCATCGGCATGATTCTGCTCCTGGCGCTGAGCCGCCTGGTGCGCGCCACGCGCAGAGCCGGCTCTAAGCAGACGCATTTGATACGCCATCTATTGACTTATCTTTCCGATATACTCAGCTCGGTAAAATCATTAAAGGCCATGGGGCGGGACAACGTAGCCGATGCCATTCTTCGTGACCAGACCCAGCAACTGGAGAAGGCTACGCGCCGGGAAGTCATGAGCAGGGAAGCCTTATTAGCCTTGCAGGAGCCCATACTTGCCGCCTTGACAGCGAGTGGGTTATATCTGGCACTTGTAATTTGGGAACTTTCATTACCTGAGGTGATGGTGATGGCCTTCCTGCTGACCCGTATCCTTGGCTTGCTCAATAAAACACAAAGGCGTTTTCAGCAACTGACCGCGCAGGAAAGCGCTTATTGGGCAATGCGAGCAGCGACCGAAGAAGCGCAGGCCGCGGCTGAAAGAACTACCGGGACCCTCCAACCCACCCTGCAACAGGGGATCAGCCTTAAGCATGTAAGCTTCGATTATGGGACGAAATCGATATTTCGTGATCTCAATATCGAGATATCCGTGAAATCGTTTACTACTATTACGGGAACGTCAGGCGTTGGCAAAAGTACGTTGCTCGATCTTCTCTGCGGGCTGGCAGAACCCAAGTCTGGGGAAATCCTGATTGACGGCGTATCGCTGCATGAAATTAACTTGCGTTTATGGCGGTACATGATAGGTTACGTATCTCAGGAAACCATTCTTCTCCATGACACTATTCTGACCAATATTCTTGTCGGTGCGCCCGATCTCGCTTATGCCGATGCAGAACGGGCACTGCACCAGGCAGGTGCCTGGGATTTCGTCAGCGCTCTTCCAGAAGGCTTGCATACTGTGGTGGGTGAACGTGGAGGACTTCTGTCAGGTGGGCAACGTCAGCGCATCGCAATTGCCAGAGCGCTCGCCCATCAACCACTTTTCCTGCTCCTGGATGAGCCAACCAGCGCCCTCGATCCAGATAGCGAACAGATAATTTGTGAAACACTGCAAAGGTTGGCACAGAACTTTACCATTATTGCCGTATCTCATCAGCCCGCGGTGGTCAACGCTGCCGACACCGTTTATGCGCTTTCAAAAGGTAAAGCAGAGCGAATACAACGGTCGCCTGGCAGCGATAGTCATTCAGAATCACTGGGGATCTTGAATGTTGCTGCTGATAACACTTAGTACACTCGCTAGAGACGCGCCCCTGCCAGAGCCAGAGTGAGCCATCAATGGAATTCCGGCGCCACCATCACCATAATCTTGCAACCGTTTCCTATCCTGAATCCGGCGATTGGGTGGGATAAAACTATGTGATTCTGGGGATGCGAGACAAGGCGCGATGAAAATAGAATGAGCGGTCGACTGCCGGATTCAGGATGTTCGGTTTAAGAAACCATACATCATTCAGGACAGGTACGTCCAACCCCGATTGACAACGATAAGGAGTGCTGCTGGCAAAGCTCGCTGGCCAGCAGATCCAAACACACTACACGGTTTTGCGACCAGAGACTGGGTAGTGTTAAGATGCTTTTGCACTCGTCCGCCGGCGCAGCCAAAAGAAGGCCCCGATACCCCCAACGCCCAGCAATAACGCGATCTCTGTCATGCCAAAACCTCCGCCATGACTGCCGTGGCCTCCGCCGCCACCCACATGTACCGGAATACGCACCGCCGTAGTCATCTTGCCAGCTTTCTCAGTCTCCAGCAGCACCGCATATTGACCAAGTTCCTCCAAATTGACGGTAAATGCGATACTTCCAGATGGGTATTGCTTGGCTGGTACGGACAGAATCTCATGTCCCCCTTCTCCATGTCCTTCCATCACCAGACGTACTGCGATGGGGATCTCACGAGACTCGGCATCGGTCAAATCCACCGAGAAATACAATTCGCCGGTTTCCGGGACATGATCGCAATACGCATGAGTGGGTGGAAGATCGCCCTTTGGTTTCTCATAGGCACTGAAGGCCACGGGGAAAGCGCCCGATTTGATGGCACAGTCTCCTGAATGATGGCCTTCATGAGCGAGCATCAGTTGCGCATGAACCGGCACCGCTGCCAGTGCCACCAACATGGTGCATGCCAACCCTACAGCCCGCTCAAACATTCTATTCATAATATCTCCGGTTCAAATCCGCAAATTAATCGTACGTCCAGCGTTTTTAGGTGAACAATATAATCGCGGATTGTATACCAAACTCGCTGCGAATAGGAAGCGGTGTATGGCCGGAAATCCGCAAACAGCCGAGCTTCGCGAAAGTTTGGCAACCCGGACACGGGTATGTCACCCACACTTTTCAGCTCATTTGCTTCAAATATCCTGTCAGGATAAAGGTCCCGCTCAGATGGCCATGCCGATATGATTTTGCCGTCTCTCTCACTAACACTATTACACGCCAGACAAGCTGCCAGCGTTTAATGGCGTCGGCGTCCAACCCGATCTTGTTTTACTACTACCTACTGCCACCTACCGCTACCAGAAAACTATAAAAATTCTGATTCCTCCGGAACCCCATTAATGCGCGCTAATGAGCTCTACAAATTCGGCGCCAGTATTCATTTTTTTGAAATCGTAGTGAATATGTGAGGGAATATTACCCCATGGAAAACGCGCTTTGAGAGTCAATGCAGCATGGACAGGTATATGTTAAAGCTGTATAGTTGCCGAGCCTTCGCTCTTTAGGGCATCTCTAAGAATTCGAAACTTGCCGCAATGGGTTGTTG
>NZ_FMVD01000037.1:0-2053 GCF_900101945.1 Nitrosospira sp. Nsp13
ACAGCATCGCCGGCGCAGTGATACCGGTCTTCACCAAGCTCTAAGCAACCAAAGCATGACACCGGTCCGCCGCCGTCGCCAGACGGAAGGGTGGACCGGTGTTTTTTAATGTGCGTTTGTCGACCAGTTCATACGTGCAGAAGGAATCGGAATCTCCCCATCTTTTTAATTTCATTCGACCGCTTGAGCGGTTACCGGTTTATTGAAGCATGCCTGCTGAAAATTGGCCCGCAATTGCGGGCCAATTTTCAACAGAGTGGTTCCGAGGATTTATTAAAGCGGAATGCGAAAACTGGAGGTATCACTCATTGACTGTTGGCAGGCCTGCAAATGCATCAGCGATTCGCCGAATACCTGCCCTGATCTGGTATTCGTTAAGAGATGAGAAGCCAAGTATCAGTGTACGAGCGCTGTAGTCACATTTTCCATAATCATAGGCGGTGCCGGGCCCAATGGCATAAATACCTACCCCATGACGGAGCGCAAGTGCTTGGAGTTGAGGGGCATCAGGATAATTTTTTGGTAGATGCCATGCCAGATGGAGGCCGCTTTCCAGTCCGGAAAGTTGGACCGTACCAAAATGCTGTCGCAGGGCTTCAATGAGGCAATCACGACGCTTGCAATAAACGTGACGCATCCGCCTCAGGTGATTGCCATAGGCGCCACTTCGGATGAATTCAGCCATCGTTGCCTGGTCGAGCCAGGCATGTCCGTTGTTCAGTAGCGCCTTGGCCGAGCGCGCCGCATGTATTAACGCCTTAGGTACCACCAGATAACCCAGGCGCAACCCCGCGCCCATGGATTTGGAAAAAGTCCCCAGATACATGACGCAACCATAGTCATCGAGACCCATAAGCGCCGTTAAAGGGGAGCCACGATATCGAAAATCCGAGTCGTAGTCATCCTCAATAATGTATGCCCCGCAACGCCGGGCCCAGTCAAGCAGTTTCAAGCGGCGCTCAATCGGCAATGTAAAGCCGAGCGGATACTGATGCGACGGGGTAACATACAGGAGCATTACGCCCTCTTTCGGCAATCGCTCTACATCCAATCCGGCTTCATCTACGGGCACGGGAACTAATTTCGCATAGTAGCTCTGGAAAAGAAGTGCAGCTCCCTCATAGCAGGGATTCTCCGTGGCAACCAATGTCCCATCCTTGATCAAGAGACGAGCCGCCAGGTTCAATCCCTCCTGAGAGCCGGCAGTAATAATGACCTGGTCAGATGAGACGCTAATTCCACGCGCTATTCCAAGATGATCAGCGACGACTTCCCGTAACTGGAGCAACCCACCCGGATCACCGCATTCGGTAAAATGGGTACTGGACGAGGTCAGCGTCCTGTTGATAAAGCGACGCCATATCTTTTGGGGGAATAAATCAAGATCGGTACGATCCGGAAAAAAATCAAAGTCCAGATGTCGAGTATCGTTTCCCACCCGCCGCTGTCCGGTAAAGGGAATTATGGGCTGCCTTACCGCCTCTCCCTGAACAGGAATTGAAGTGGCAATTCTGCGGGTTGCAGCGAGACAGGTTTCAGGCAGTTCGAGGTTTACGTACGTTCCAATCGCTTTTCGGGCCTGCAGATAGCCTTCAGCCATTAGACGATCATAGACAAGGAGGACGGTATTTCGGGAAGTACCCAGTTGCTCGGCAAGCACACGGCTGGCGGGTATAGGGGTGCCAGGTTTTAGTTTCCCGCCGAGAATCAAATGGCGTAATTGTTCAAAAATCTGCCCTTGCAGCGACTGCGGGCTGCTGTGATCAAGTACAATGGGAATTGCCATATTTTTTTCTGCCGGCACGCCTGTACGCTGTATCGTATCTTTATAATCCGATATGGAGAGAATGCCAATCTCTTTCCGAGTGCTGACATGATCAGCAACATAGGGTAGGGGAGGCACTAACTAAAATATGCTCCTTCCCCGGAAACCAGCGAATTCCCAGATAATCACCCCTCCTCCTCTTCTTCCTCCTCCTCGTCGTCCTTATCCTTCTTTTCAGGCTTGAGGACCATCTTGCCTTCCTTGCGGCTGGCATTGAGGTCGGTCTCG
>NZ_FMVD01000008.1:0-143582 GCF_900101945.1 Nitrosospira sp. Nsp13
ATTGGCCGGCTTAGGCCTGGTGGGTGCGATGGCCCGTCGCAGGAAAGCTTTTATCGAACGTTAAGTTCGAATAGGCAAAAGGGGGCTTCGGCCCCTGATCCTGTTTATTCAGGTTCATCAGAGCGTGGAACCAGACCCGTCAACCGCCACACATGGGAAGCTTCCTCATAAGCCGCGCGATTGACAGGATCCTTTTCCAGCCAGGCAATCAATTCATCCTCAGCAACACTGTCCAATGGCGACTCATGTTTGCGTATGATCCACTCGACTGCGGTTTGCCAGACAATATCGTCATGGCGCGAATTTGCCATAAGGTTCACCTTGTGACCAGATCGATCTATATAGATGCCTGGAATCTTCCTGGTTTAGTCTAAATTGACTATTAACCATGCAAGGTGATTGTAACTGACATTGAGAATTTATCGACGGAGAAATGAGATCAGATGGATCGAAGCGCGGCCCGGCAATGATCCATTGCATCATGGATCAGGATATTCACCAGAGAAGTTGAGATATCCAGCTTGGAAGCAATTGCGCAGTGCGTATGCCCGTCGAGGCGATGGAGTTCAAAAACCTGTCTCGTCCGTTCAGGGAGCTCCGATAAAGCGTGTGCAATCAGCGTCAGATGCTGCCGGCTGATCGCAGTCGCCTCTGGCGCTCCTATCAGGGCAGGAACGTGCAGCCCTTCTTCCTCGCTTTCAAAAAGCCCCGTCTCAAACGCAGTCCGCCGATGACGATCGATCGCGAGATTTCGCACCATTTGAAGCAGATATGCTAATGGTTGTTTGATATTTAGTATGTCCGCCGCTTCGGTTGCCTTGATATAAGCATCCTGCACAATGTCCTCTGCTCGCTCGGGATTGCGCACGATATTCAATGCAACCCGCCGCAGTTGCGCCAGATGAGCGACAAAAACCGTACTTAAATCAGCAGACTGCTGGTCCGGAAGCATTTAACACCCCCTGTTTCACTTATAAACAATAACGAGAATTGTTCTTATTATCATACAAGGAAAAGGTTTTTACAATAGAAGTAAATTGCAATGATGCTCATTGCGGCATATAGTTCGCATAAGATACTGATTACAATATATGTATTTAATATCGGATGGAGGGAAGAAAGGAAGCATGGGGTTGACTGCCGGGTTCCCATTCTCCTTTTTATCCACCGCATTATCGCAAAATGATTCTCATTTTATAATGACTTGATCTACAGGCCTGGGAAGCCATGTAGGGAAGCGAATGCAGGCTGACTCAACCCGGCCTGCCCGCCCCTGTTTTCCAATGCCTGTTTCCAGCGGCACTTACCACCATAACCATTTTTCCGGATAGGGAGAATGACTCTTCGCCTCCACCGTGGTCATACCGGTACGGCGAATATCAGCGAATCGTGCCAGCCCCACCCTGACTTGCTCATCTACCCATTGAACAAACATCGGATGCGGTGCAAAGCCGCTACCCAGATCATATTCAAGCCCGGAAAGAAATTTATCTTCAGGGCCTTGCCCGGTGGTTCGCGCGGGGATGACGATCGCTTTTCCCCCTTCCGTTTTTGCGTCCTCAACCATTGCACGTATTTTGTCCACCCACGGTGCGCGCTTGTCGGGCCAGTCTTCGCGCCAGGTGGCCACCCGGATTGCATGGAACTCCTTTCCACCACCCTTGCGCATCTGCTCCGCCATATCTTCCAGCGCCTGGGTCCACAGCTCGTTCTGGTGGTCGCTGCCGGAACCGTGCGCGATCAGAATTACCGTGTCGCGAGCGGGATTTTTGGAGAGTGCGCGTGCCCGTTCAAGCAGCGCGGCGGCAAACAAGGGGCTGGCACCCAGGCCGCCCACCGTCTGAATTGGCAGGCTGGTGCGAATACGAGGTGCCGGAACGGAGGGGGCTGCCCCATGTCCATGACTATGACCATACCCGGCATGGACATCTGCGGTGTCCTGCGCCACGCCTTCGATATCCAGTCCGATCATACGTTCAACAGGCTTGCGGAAACTGCTTTCCATGGCAAATACGCGCACGATTACCGCCGCTTTTGCGCCGCGCTGCTCCAGCTTGCGGAGCGCGCGTTCAATAGTCGGCTGATCCGCCATGGAGAATACGAACTCGATTTTATACTGCTTCATCAACGGCTGGACCGCCTCGCGCATGGTCTCGTTCCAATTGAAGTCGGAGCCATGGGACAGGATGACAACACCGACATCTTCCCTGGCAAGCGGTTGACTTTGATTGGCTTCACGTTGCAGCCAGGTGACCAAATTTATGGTAGCCGAGTTGGCATCCGCGCGAACTTCCGAACCACCATCGGCCAGAAATTTAGTGCCGGGAGGCAATAGTTGCTGAAGTCTCGCATCGAACGACATCATGCTGTCGAGCTTGGGACCGAGATGAAACGGTATCACAACAGTCTTGCGGCCGCCATCACCATCCCCATTCACGGCGTCAGTCAGCTCCCGCGTTAATTTTTCGGTGCGCGCCACTGCATCATCATCTTTTTTCTTTTTATCATGCCCGATCAATATATTGATGGATGCAAAGCCGAACCCGGCAGCGGCTTTCTCAGCAATACGCTTCCAGTCCGCCTGCATCTTCCGCTCGCTGTCGCTATCGACCGCCCCATAACCGACAACGATCAGATTCGTATCCGCCGGTTGCGGGATGGTACGGAATTTATCCGCCAAATCCTCAACCGCAAAGTAACTCTCGCCATAAGGACGCGTGTAGGAAACGGGTACATCGAGCTTCTCGCGTTCCAGCAATTGATGGACGAGCTCATAGCGCGGCGCCGCCGCGGAAATGAACAGGGGAATTACCACGATGCGCTCAGCCCCTTTCTTCAGCAGCCTATCCAGGCTGTTCCTGAGGTATTTCCCGGTACGCTCATCGGTGACAAAAATCAACGAGGCATTGCGTGTCTTTGCAAATAACTGGAACTCATCGATAATTTCTTCATTGCCGATAAAGCCGCGATCCTCTGCCACAACCAGGAAGCCTGTCTGCCTGTCCCTTCTGCTCAGCGCCTCATCCGCAAAACCAGGCCTGATCGATGCCGCTACCAACAATGCCGTCAAGGTAATCCAGTAAAAACGTTTAAACCTTGACATATATTCTTGCGTGTTCATGGATCTCCTTATTGATAATCCGCGTACATAATACTCGCAGGATTGACGAAAAAATAGAACGCCGGATCAAGTGCCATGCGGGTGACATAATAGACGAATAAATAAACGGATCCCGACTGCACGCCATAGGAAGAAGCATTGATGGCTTGATGTTCAATTGCCTGCCGTTCCGGTAATCCTGAAATAGAAATTCGACTATCCTTCATGCGCGCGCGCGATTGTGGTATTCAACGTAATCCCGCACAGCTGCGCCTGAGAAGCGATCCAGAACCATTTAGCTCCCCTCACAAATACTAACGAGAATTGTTCTTATTATCATACATGAGATAATGCTATATAATAATTGTTTGTTCCACTTAGCTGATACCGACCCTTATCAAAAAATTTGTATTTACAGGGTTATCTTTTGCTCCCCCCATAAATAGGAACAGAATCCCACGATTGCTGCATGGAACAGCTACATCTACGGTGCCAGAAAAATCAGACAAAATTTGTTGTAAGACGATAGCAGATTCGTCTATATATTTTTGTCACGGCAATTTAGCCGCTATAGGCTTCCCTGGACTCCTGCTACCAATTGGCCTCTCAATCTGGCGAAAACACATGCCAAAGATCCTTGGGCTAACCATTCTCTCAATTTTCCTGCTAAGTATTGGCGGTTGCAAAACAGCGCCGGAGCGGCGTACCGATGATGCTGGAGCTAAAATACCAGCCCACTGGAGCGGGGCCGGTGAATCCGGCCAACCGGCGCCGGAACATTGGGTGGAAACGTTTGGCGACCCTGATTTGAGCGCGCTGGTGCATAGCGCGCTGGCTGACAACTATGACCTGAAAGCGGCAGCCACCCGGGTAAACGCGGCCATAGCCCAAGCGCGAATCGATGGCTCTTTACTCTGGCCTCAAGTATTTTTTAATCCAGATCACCAGCGAGCACAAATTCGCGAGCAAGGATTTGGGTCGGCAAAATTCAGTGTATTCGAAGCCATATTCAGTCTGAACTGGGAGCTGGATGTATGGGGCCGCATTCGCGACTTCAGGCAGGCAGCGATTCGGGACGCCGATGCGATCGCAGCTGACCTGCATGGTGCACGGTTATCCCTGGCAGCACGAATTGCGCAAAGCTATTTCGACCTGGCCGAGGCCAGGCTTCAGTCCGAGGTAGCCGAGCAATCGGTCAGAGATCGCCGTACAATTGTCCAGCTGGTACGTGGACGCTTTGCACGTGGCATAACGAATGCCCTGGACTTGCGCCTTGCGCTCACCGACCTCGCCACCGCTGAGTCGGAACTTACTGGAGCTCGCAATCAGATCCAGATAGTCATCCGCCGGTTGGAAGTGCTGCTTGGACGTTATCCCGCAGGACGCCTGACTGAAGCTTCCACCCTTCCGGAACCTCCGCCCGGCCTTCCTTCCGGATTGCCTTCCGAATTGCTCGAGCGGCGGCCCGATCTCATTGCTGCTTTCAATCGCCTGCTGGCTGCCGACTCCCGCGTGGAAAGCTCGAAAAAACTATTGCTACCGAGAATTGTCCTAACTGCGGCAGGAGGCACGCGCAGTACAGCCCTAACCGATCTGGTTGATCCTCGCTCCCTTGCCTGGAATGTGGTGATCGGAATGCTGCAGCCACTATTCACCGGCGGACGTATTCGTGGAGAGATCCATCTGAACGAGGCACGCGCGGAGGAAGCTGTCAATCTATACAAGAGCACGGCACTCAATGCTTTTCGCGAAGTAGAACAGGTGCTGGCCACGGATGAGTGGTTGCGTGAACAAGAAAAAGCGCTACGGCATGCCGTCGAGCAAACGGAAGCGAGCCGAAAATTGGCTATCTATTCGTATCAGCTTGGCATTATTGAAATTCTGACGCTGCTGGATAGCTATCGCAGCACATTGAATGCACAAAGCGCTCATCTCTCTGTCAAACGCCAGTTACTCACCAATCGAATCAACCTTTATCTGGCATTGGGAGGTGGCGTTTGAAAATCAAGGAACCTCTGAGTAAGGTTCCGGAATGGTTGACTCCTTTTACCGGTAGCCTGACGTCGCGGCATACCCGGAAAGCACAATGGCCTGGAAGCCTGGAAACGCGTTCCAAGAAAGACTTGTCCAGAGGGTCACTATAAGCATGCTGAAAAATTCAAAACGTAAAGGCATGCTGAAAATTATCGCTCCCATCCTTGTTGTACTCGCTGGCATCAGTATTTCCTGGGCGATTGTCGTCCATCGGCCACCATTAAAATCGCAAATATCGGAAAGCGAAGTACCGCTGGTGCAGGTAATCCAGGTCGAACCGCAGACCGTCAAACTGAACATTCGCTCCCAGGGTGTCGTCGTGCCCCGCACGGAGATCGATCTGGTGCCAGAGGTAGCCGGTCAGATAATCCGGCTCCATCCCAGCCTTGTCGCGGGAGGATTCTTCGAAGCCGGCGATATACTGGTCACCATAGATCCGCGTGATTACGACTATGCAATCGCCCAAGCACGTGCCCGGATTGCCGAAGCTGAACGGCAGGTGATGATGGAGGAAGCCCAGTCGGAGCAGGCGCGCAATGAGTGGCATTCCCTTGGTGAAGGACAGCCATCGGCCCTGACTCTGCGCGAACCGCAACTGGCGGAAGCCCGCGCCAAATTGAAAGCAGCGCAAGCCGATCTGACCAAGGCCCATTTACAACGTAGCCGATGCGAGTGGCGCGCACCATTTGCCGGAAGGGTGCGGGAGAAGCACATCGGTCTCGGGCAGTATGTTCAACTAGGCGAAAAACTCGCCCGGCTATATGCGATTGACGTCGTGCAGGTACGCCTGCCTTTGGCCACCGATCAGTTTGCTTATCTCGATGTGCTGCTGGATCACCGCAATAGCAAACAGGAAACAGGTCCTAAAGTAATTTTAAGTACAGAATTCGCAGGCGCCCTCCGGCATTGGGAAGGCCGCATCGTCCAAGCCGAAGGCGCCCTGGATGAAGAAACCGGCCTTCTCCACGCCGTGGCTGAGGTAAAAGATCCTTATGCCGTTAAATTGGACCAGCCGCCGCTTATGCCCGGATTGTTCGTGAAGGCTGAAATTGAGGGACGAGAACAAACCGATGTATTCATACTGCCGGCTGGCACAGTAAACGCCTCTCATGAAGCATTGCTGGTTGACGAAAAAGACCACCTGCACATTCGCCGCATGAACATATTGCGTAGTGAGCCTGATCGAGTCCTTGTCAAGGGAGGTCTGAATGCGGGAGATCGAGTAGTGATCTCCGGAATCCAGATTCCGGTGGAGGGTATGAAAGTCAGGACCGAGATCATAGCGCCCGGGCAGAAATCTGAAACACCCGTATTGGACACTTCCATGCCGGACGCAATACCGTGAAGTTTTGTTTTTTTCCTTCTGTCAGATGCTTTTCACTTTCAGTTAAGGAAGGAATCAAGTGAGGCCAATGCTCGGTGCTTCACTCCCCTCTGGCTTGATCGCGTGGTTTGCCGCCAATCCCATTGCCGCCAATTTGCTGATGCTGCTGATTCTCTTCGGTGGTGCTGGTAGTCTGCTTCTGATGGACAAGGAGGTATTCCCCCGGTTTATGCCTCATCAAATCGAAGTCCGAGCGATCTATCCCGGCGCGGGCCCCCTGGAACTCGAGGAATCGGTTTGTATACGCATCGAAGAAGCAATCTACAGTTTATCCGGAGTAAAACAGCTTAAGACGGCGATCATCGAAGGGGAGTGCCTCGTCAAGGTAATTGTCTTACCGAACTATGACAAGAATCAGGTAATGAATGCTGTGCAGGGACGGGTGCAAGCCATACAGCGCCTGCCGAAAGGACTGGAAAAAATTGAGGTGCTGCCGGGCAACCGCATCGGCGACGATGGCGTTATCTGGGTGGCGTTACACGGCCCTACGGACGCACTTACGCTCAAGCGCCTGAGCGACCGCATCCAGGGTGATCTGTCGCAGATACCCGGCGTAACCCGCGCACATAACTATTACGATCTGCCTTACGAGATCGCTATCGAGGTGTCTTCCGAGCGGCTGCGTCAGTTCCGCGTATCCCTGAATGAAGTAACCGAAACCATTCGGCGTGCTTCGGTGGACTTGCCCGGCGGCGTAATAAAAAATCCGATGGGCGAACTATTACTTCGGGTCAAAGGCAAAGCCCAGGATGACGTCTCGGTCGGGAATCTGGTGGTGCGAACCAATTCGGATGGCAGTCGCGTGCTGCTTCGCGACGTCGCGGTGATCAAGGACGGTCTGGAGGAGCGCCTGTCGGAGTGGCATCACAACGGAGAAACAGCGCAGGGCTGGGAGATCCATGCTGAAAAGGATAGCGTTGCGGTAGCGCGCCGGGTTAAAGCTTATGTGGCGGAAATGAAAACTCAGCTGCCGCAAGGGGTGGGACTGATTACCTGGTGGGATGACTCGCAAGCTTACGAGGAGCGAATCGGAACATTGCTTGAAGATGGCCTAACCGGCTTTGTTCTGGTTTGCCTGATACTCACTTTATTTCTCCAGCTTAAAGTGGCGATCTGGGCGGGTATCGGGATACTCACTTCGATTTTTGGCGCTTTCTGGTTGATGCCGGCGCTGGACGTATCACTTAATATGTTATCCCTGTTCGGCTTTCTTCTAGCCATGGGAATTCTGGTGGATGATGCCATTATCATAGGCGAATCCATATACGCCAAGCAGGAGGCTGCGGATGCCGCCGGTTCGCCAGGGTCCGGCACCGGACAGCCGCTCATGGCAGGAGCCATGAGGAATCTTGCCTATCTGGAAGCCGCCATATCCGGAGCCCGCGAGGTTTCACTGCCGGTTATCATCGCAGTCATGATCGTCCTTGTTGCCTTTCTGCCTGGTTTATTTTTGCCGGGCTGGGCGGGTCAGATGATGAAGCCAATTTGTGTGGTGATGATCCTGACTTTGGTGTTTTCACTCATTGAAGCGCTGCTGATTTTACCTTCCCATCTCGCAGTCCCCTCCAAACCGAATGCATCGTACACCCCTCTGCTGCGGGTACGGACCGCCCTGAATCAAGGTTTGCAGCGTTTTATCCATAGGGTTTATGGCCCATTGCTGAAAAAAGCCCTCGCCTGGCGATATCTTACTGTTGCTGCGTTTGCCGTGCTGATGATGCTGGCTACCGCATTGGTGGCGGGAGGTTATGTTCGGCTTTCTTTGCAAGCTGACGTTACGAAGGACAGCTTCTGGGTCACACTGAAATTGCCCAAAGATCTTCCCTATAGTGAAACCCGCCGGATTGCGGAAAAAGTGGAACGTGCGTTAATGGAAGTTCAAAGCGAACTGGACAAAGAAGCCAGAATTCGTGACCCTGATATGCAGGAAAGTGTGATTGTCGGCGTGGAAACAATCATCACGGAGCATGAGGCTGGTTTCTGGACCGAATTATCGCCCGCGGGACGAAAGCATATTGTTGTGGAGGATTTCATCCGCGAGTGGCGCAAACGCATTGGTGACATAGGCCGCGCCAAGATTGAATTCCTTTATAAGGAAGGTGATCTCCCCTATGATATTGAGTTTGATTTAGGGCATCCTGATCCCGCGACTCTTGCCGTGGCGGCTGCTCAATTCAAGCAAAAACTGGCTGGATATCCCGGCGTATACGATGTAGTGGATTCCGCCGAACCGGGTAAACCCGAAGTTCGCCTACGCTTGAAACCGGAGGCCGAGCACCTGGGGCTTCGGCTGGAAGACGTCGCGGAACAAATGCGGCATGCGTATCACGGTGATGAAGTGCATCGGCTCCAAAGAGGGCGCAACGAGGTCAAAGTAATAGTGCGTCTGCCTCGCAGCGAGAGAGAATCTTTACATGACATGCAAAGTCTTCCCATACGACTGCCAAATGGGGCACAAGCACCTTTGGGAACATTGGCGGAGATCGACGTGGTGGCCGGCCAGTCCTTGCTGATCCGCCAGGATCGACAGCGCATCCTGAAAATTCAAGCCCAGATCGATCCCGACGTGACAGACGTCAATGCCGTCCATAATGGCTTGGCGGCGGAAGAAATATTGCAATTAAAACAACAGTTCCCTGGACTGGATGTCAACATCGGTGAAGAGCGCCAGGAGCAGGAAGAAACCGCCCAAACCCTGCTATTCCTGACTGCGATTGCTTTGACGGTAATTTACGCCTTGATTGCAATTCCGTTCCAGTCTTATGTAAAGCCGCTCATCTTTTTGCTCGGTGCCCCCGTCGCCTGGAGTGGCGCGGTGTGGGCGCACTGGCTGCTTGGCTTCACGGTGTCCATGGAATCGCTGGTCGGCATGATAGCCGCAAGCGGCGTGGTGGTGAATGACAGTCTGGTCCTGCTGGACTATGTTCACAAGAGAGGGGATTCCGATGAGCCCACTGCAAACCTGATTCTCGAAGCCTGTACGGCGCGCTTTCGTCCGATTTTGCTGGCCTTCCTGACTAATTTCGTCGGTTTTCTTCCCATCCTGCTGGAAACCAGCGAACAGGCCCAGTTTCTGGTCCCGATGACGCTCTCTTTGACTGTCGGCCTGATGATTGGCATGACTGCCAGCCTCATACTGACACCGGTCTGTTATGCCATTGTAGAGAAATCCTGATTATCAGGCTGCCTGATCAGTTGGCGAAATCCGTGTTTCATGTCGTCAAGTAAGCAGCAATACGGCAGGCTGCTCGCTTGCAAGTCAGTGTGACTGGTGCGCTGACGCTATCTTTATAAAGCGCTTGGCAAAGATTATACTTGCGCTTACATCCAACTCCTCCAGCAGTTCTTATTGTCAGCTCAAATCTGTAAGGAATTAACTGTTCCTCGCAAAAAAAAACAGGCAAAACCAGGCATGCAATCCATTGTAAAACAGTCGCGGCGCATCGTTGTTAAAGTCGGCAGTAGCCTTGTCACCAATCAGGGGCAGGGGCTCGACCATGCCGCGCTCGCGCGCTGGGCGGAGCAGATCGCCAAGCTCAAAGAAATGGGCAAGGAAGTCGTGCTGGTTTCTTCCGGCGCGATCGCGGAAGGCATGCAGCGTCTGAACTGGAAGAAACGCCCTCACGCGCTGCACGAGTTGCAGGCCGCCGCCGCCGTCGGACAGATGGGTCTGGTACAGGCGTATGAATCCTGTTTCCGCAAGCACAATATACAGGCGGCTCAAGTGTTGCTCACGCATGAGGACTTGTCGGACCGCAAGCGATACTTGAATGCTCGCTCGACTCTGATTACGCTGCTAAGCCTGAACGTCATTCCTGTCATTAACGAAAATGACACCGTAGCGACCGACGAAATCCGTTTTGGTGATAACGATACACTTGCCGCATTGGTAACCAACCTGATCGAAGCTGACGTATTGGTGATTCTCACCGACCAGGGTGGGTTATTCACTGCCGACCCGCGTAAGGATGCGAAAGCCATACTGGTAGAGGAAGCTCGCGCCGGAGATCCGGCAATCGAAGCCATGGCGGGCGGAGCTGGCAGCGCCATAGGCCGCGGTGGCATGCTAACCAAAGTAATAGCCGCAAAACGTGCGGCGCGCAGCGGTGCCCACACCGTCATTGCATCCGGGCACGAAACCGGCGTCCTGCTTCTTCTCGCTGAAGGAAAAGCCATCGGCACGCAATTGCTGGCGGAAACCATGACATTGGCGGCGCGCAAGCAATGGCTCGCCGATCACCTGCAAATGCGCGGGAACGTCATACTGGACGAAGGAGCGGTAAAAGCACTCATGGGTAGCGGCAAAAGTCTTTTATCGATAGGTGTGACGGATGTTCATGGTGATTTCGAGCGTGGTGAGGTGGTGGGTTGTCTTGATCCGGCTGGCAGGGAAATCGCCCGTGGACTGGTTAATTATAACGCGACTGAAACACGGAGAATCCTGCGGCGGGCCAGTAACGAAATCGAATCCATCCTGGGATATGTGGGAGAACCGGAACTCATTCATAGGAACAATCTGGTTCTGCTATAGTATGAATCAATACCTTTCGAAGGATGCCCTATGAAATCGCTCACCAGACTTGACGCCAATTTCTCGACCAGCCCGCAAATCGACCTGGAGGACTTACCTGATATTAAAGCAGCGGGATTCAAAAGTATAATTTGTAACCGGCCCGATAGCGAGGATGGCGGTATTCATCCGGATCATAATCTTCTTGAAGAGACAGCGAAGAAATTGGGGCTGGAATTTGCCTACCTGCCGGTCGTGCCCGGTCAAATAAACGATATGAACGTTGCCACTTTCAAGACAGTGATCGCCAATTTGCCTGGTCCGACCATGGGCTATTGCCGGCTGGGGATTCGTTCAAAGATCCTCTACGAACGATCACGGTGATACGCTCTTCGATTCAGCCGAGTCTGTAATGCCACCATCCTAACTTCGGCGGTTGACCCTTCGCTTTTCAGTTTAACATCATGATCCAAAAGAACTATTTACTCTACTTGACCTTCTTTTTGATGAATTCGCTGCCGTTGCCGGATTTAGAATGATATTTCGGCAATTGTTCGAGCCTTTGTCCAGTACCTTCACATACCTGCTCGGCTGCGAAGAAACCGGGCAGGCCGTGTTGATTGATCCGGTGATTGTGTCCATGGATCGTGATCTGGCTGAACTCAGCCGCCTCGGACTGAGTTTAGCCTATAGCGTTGAAACGCATATTCACGCGGACCACATCACCGCCGCACTTGAACTGAAAAAGCAGGTAGGCAGCAAAATCGCCGGACCAGCTTTCGACCGGCTATCCTGCACAGATTTTGGTATTGAAGAAGGCAAATCATTGCAGGTAGGAGGCATTGCATTGCAACCGTTACATACGCCTGGGCATACCGACGGGCACTTTGCTTACCAATGCGGTGACAGGGTCTTTACCGGCGATGCCCTCCTGATTGAAGGGTGCGGGCGTACCGATTTCCAGAACGGCGATATGGACGCATTATATAAAAGCGTGAAGGAAAAGCTGTTTTCGTTACCGGATGACTGTCTGGTATATCCGGCCCATGACTATAACGACCGGCGGGTTTCCTCCATTGCGCAGGAAAAAAAACGCAACCCCCGGTTAGGAAATCACCGCACTTTGCAAGAGTTCAGGGAAATCATGGCAAGTCTCAAATTGCCATATCCGACGTTTATGGATTATGCCGTGCCGGGAAACCGGCAGTGCGGTGTCTGCCCCGATGATCTACCGGAGAATCTGCAAAAATACTGCCGGCATATGACGGATAGTCCCCAGGGATAGCGCACTTTTCGACCTTACTGGTTAATCCGCACGATAGGGACTCAGTAACGCACGGCGCGCGGGTGGATCCCGGCTTTCAACGCACTGATAGCCTCCTCCGCATCTTTCACCATATGGATTCCGAGGGGGCAGAAGTAATACCGGTAGAGTGCCCGCTGGGCGTAATTCTGGGCAATATTTTCCAGGTCAGCCCATTTAGACAGCCTTGCCCGGCTCCAGGTATTATCGCTGCGGCCGTAAGCATAAGTTCTTTTCTCTGCAGTCTGGCAGCGTATTCCCTCATAACTCACGTTCATCGCCCCTGAGGGCGATTTGACCACAAGGCTATAGCGCACTACGCTATCCTCTCCTACCGCAATGGAGGAGGCATCGACGTAATGAAGGTTGTTACTGGCCGGACCAGCATCAAATTGCAGCATGTTTTCCGGCTGGGGATAGGCCGGCAATTGTGTCTGGAGTTCAATCCAGGGCTTTTCATGATCAAATTCATACTCGAATTTATTTTGCTGGGCATCAGCCGCAATCGGCAGAAAGCATAGCAACGTCAGGAGTTTTTTCATCATGTTAATCTGCGGTCAAATCATTGATTAAAGCGTCGCGCACCGTTCCTGTTACCAGTTTAGCCGGAACCTCATACGCGGGATGGTCGATGCCCATGCTCAAAGGGGCACCTTGGCGCAATGCCTTGATCATCCCGTTACCCAGCTCAAAACGCAAAAAATGCACCGAGGAGGTTTTTTCCGCATTTTCCCGCTCGAGATCCTCATCGGCAATGGCGTAAACCGGGTCGTGGTCATGTACCCTTACCCATACTCTATCCTCGATACCTGTCAATTCCGCCAGTCTGGCAGCGCGCTCGACCGGATCTGGATATTCAATCATCATGGTAGCTTTCCAGTTGCCGCCGTCAGGAACCAGGGGGCCATACGCATCCAATTCGTCGAGTATGCCCTCTTCCTCAAAAATCTTCTCTACCCGCAACATCTCCTGGATCTGATACCGTATGGTCAACTCATCCTCGAAAATGAGCGTCACGTTTTCGCCCAGATAAACTTTGCGGTTTTTTTTGTGCGCCATCACCCTGGCGCGGAATTCCTGCCGCGCTTTGGCATAGGCTTCCAGTGTCATCAGGCTATCGCGGGTAATTTGAGGCATGATTGATAGATAGTTCCGAATTGGCGTAACAAGAATGGTTATGGATAAATATGCCGCCTGGAGTTGAGCCGTTCAGTCATGACCTGTTCAGAGTCCGTAAGCGATCCGTATCAGCGTCAATGGGTGCTGCTTCTGCGCCCTATTCTCACCCATACCCTGCTGAATATGGCGCCCGGCGATGGCACAGTCGGAACTAATGTAATCGGGGCCGGGTGCGGCCATCTGCTTGAACACCGGCTTGCCGATCTTCATGGAATCGGCGAAGTGCTCGCTTTTGACTCCCCACGTGCCATCATGACCGGAGCAACGCTCCACCACGCTCACCTTGGTTCCGGGAATCATTTGCAGCATGTCCTTCGTCTTCTGCCCGACATTCTGCACCCGTAAATGGCAGGGAATATGGTAGGAAACATTCCCCAATGGTTGCTTGAAATCGGTTTTCAGCAGACCGTCCCGATTACGCAGCATCAGGTACTCGAACGGATCGAACATGGCTGCCGCTACTGCTTGTACGTCGTCATCCTCGGGAAACATGAGCGGCAATTCCTGCTTGTACATCAGTGTGCACGAAGGCACGGCTGCGAGTATCGCATAACCTTCCTTCGCCAGTTTTACCAGGTGGGGAATATTCACTTTTTTGAGCTCATTCACCGCATCCAGATCACCCAGTTCCAGCTTTGGCATGCCGCAACAAACCTCTTTTTCCACCAGACATGCCGGAATCTCATTGTGCTCGAGTATTTTCAATAAATCGTGTCCAATGCCGGGTTCATTGTAATTCACGTAGCAGGTAGCATAAATTGCCACCTTTCCTGATGTCCTGGCACCATTTCGAACTTCATGAGAGGAATTTACCTTGGCATTCTTACGAAATTTGTGGCTGTCGTAATCGGGCAGTACCCGTTCGGCGTGAATACCCAGCATGCTATCCATCAACTTGCGGGCGGCAGGCGTCTTGTTAACGGCGTTTACCGTCTGGGCCACTACCGGAATGCTGGCCAGCTTACCCATGAGATCAGTACTGGAAAGCAATTTATCACGGAAACCGGTTTCCCCCTTTTTATACTTGACCGCTTTGGCTCGCAGCATCAGGTGCGGAAAATCAATATTCCATGGATGAGGAGGCACATAGGGACACTTCGTCATGAAACACATATCGCAAAGATAACAGCGATCCACCACTTCCCAGAGGTTCTGTTTTTCCACCCCATCCAGTTCGCCGGTAGCCCCGTCATCGATAAGATCGAACAGTCGTGGAAAAGCCGTGCATAGATTGACGCAACGGCGGCAGCCATGACAGATGTCGAAGACGCGCTCCATCTCCTGAAATAGCTTCGGCTCATCATAAAAATCCGAATTTACCCAGTCGAGCGGATGCCGCTTCGGAGGCTCCAGACTGCCTTCACGAGTGGTCATGGCAAAATGGAAATAGATAAAAGAATTAAAGAAATTGCAGAATAAAGCGGACCGACCGGATCGATTGCTATCCGGTCTATCCGTTTTTTATAACGCTTACCTAATCGGCCAGATTATCCAGAGCTTTCTGAAAGCGGTTGGCGTGAGAGCGTTCAGCCTTGGCCAACGTCTCGAACCAATCGCCGATTTCATCAAAGCCCTCATCCCGCGCGGATTTGGCCATACCCGGATACATGTCGGTGTATTCATGGGTTTCGCCGGCGATGGCCGTTTTCAGATTGTCACGCGACGGGCCGAAAGGCAGACCGGTAGCCGGATCTCCACAGGTTTCCAGATATTCCAGATGACCATGAGCATGACCGGTTTCTCCTTCAGCGGTGGAACGGAATACTGCCGCCACATCATTCTGACCTTCCACGTCCGCTTTGGCCGCAAAATAGAGATAACGGCGATTGGCCTGAGATTCCCCGGCAAAAGCTGCTTTCAGATTCTCTTCAGTTTTTGATCCTTTAAGTTCCATGACGCTCTCCTCTTATATAACATAGTGACAATCAAATTGATCAAGGATTCCAGCCTGCTTGAACGGGTATATCGGATGAGCTCCAGCTGCCCTCGCCCTAATGTCAGGCTAACCAAACTGTAGGAGACTATCGGAGGGTCCTTAGCTTGTCAACTGCACTTACTGGACGCTTATTGGATAAATACCCGGTACATGGACAGTGTTTAGAACGGCTGAAGCAGATGGGCTTCATCCCTGAATCACCGGACCAGACCCATCGCTCAAGTGACCAGGTTCTGCGGCCTGCCAGCCACCCAGGCTTCAATATTATCGATCAACTGATCGGCAAGAGACTGCATGGCTTCATCTGAAGCCCATGCTACATGCGGCGTCAGAATGAAGTTGGGACGACGCAGATCGAGTAACGGATTGCCATTCTTTGGCGGCTCGACAGTCAGCACGTCAAAACCCGCCCCGGCGATCAGACCTTTATCCAGCGCCTGAACTAGCGCTGCCTCATCAACCAGTCCACCGCGCGCGGTATTGATCAGCAGTGCACTGCGCTTCATCTTGCTCAGTTCATTGATACCAATAAGATCTCGCGTTGCAGAGGTCAACGGACAGTGCAGCGAGAGTACGTCCGACTCCGCAAGCACCTGGTCGAGTGGCGTGAGCACCACCTCTTTTTTCTTGGGTGAAGGATGATAGGCAAACAATACATGCATGCCGAAGCCACGCGCGATGGCGGCCGTACCCTGTCCAATGGCACCCTCACCAACGATACCCATGGTGGAACCGGACAACTCGGCGATATGGTGCGTGAATAGGCAGAACTGTTTCGATTTCTGCCAGGCGCCCTGCTCAATCTCCTGCCGGTACGCCAGTAAATTCCTGCGTAACGCCAGCACCAGCGCGAACACGTGCTCCGGAACAGTATGAATCGCATAATTGCGAATATTCGCCACCGCGATGCCGCGACTGCGGCAAGCTGCGATATCGATGCCGTCATACCCGGTCGCCGTCACCGCGATCATTTTCAGCTTGGGCAATTCCGCAAGGGTTTCATCGCTCAGCTGTACTTTATTGATCATTGCCACTGTCGCATGACGCAGACGCGGCACGATCTGATCAAATGCTGTGTGGGCGTATTCTTCGTAAGTATGCTCGAAACTCGGCCGTCGTACCTGCGCCTTGATCGAATCGCGCTCCAGAAAAACTACGTGGTGACCCATATTCATCCCCCTCGTTGGGATTTGCAGGTGCCACAATGGCAATGGCGGCAATGACGACAATGGCGCCGATGCCGCCAAAGACAGCTATAAGAAAGAGACAACGCTACTCCCGATTCATCCTTGCGGAAAACAGACTGGCCGAGACAATCAGCGCACCACCCATCCAGCTCTTGAGCGTCATGGCCTCATCAGTCAGAAAATACGCCGCAACCGCCGCGACCACCAATTCGAATAGCATAATGATGATAGCCCGATTCGCGGGAACATGCGTAACACCATATTGCACAACCACACTCAGTACAAACACTATGATTCCCAATCCGAATAGTAGTAGATACGAATCCATGGAAATACTGCTCAGAGCGGATAAGTCAGGCAAGAACAGGCTGTAAATGAATCCTGTCAGGGTGACGCCCATCCACACTGCCACGGATTTCGATTGAACATTGTGATACTGGTCTTTACGGCTCAGTACATTCAAGAGCGCAAACATGAAACCGGCTGACAACCCCATCCAGTCGCCGTAGGATGAGGGCAGCAAGGAACCACTTTCTGGTTCCCACAGCATGGTTATCGCGCCGGCTAGCGAAACGATGATCACCAGATACCCATGCAGACTTAATTTCTCTTTCAGCAAAAGGCGCGAAAACACGATGGTCCAAAGCGGAGCGAGATAAAATAACAACAGTACCCGCATGACTTCGCCATGGATCACGCCGAGCACATAAGCGAGATTGGTCCAGCCCGCAAATAGCGCGATTCCCAACAACAGATAGGGTTCACCGCCGGCAATATGCGACATTCGCAAATCTTTCCGGAACGACACCAATCCCAGCAGCAAGGCAATAAAATACGTAATCGCCGTTGCGATTGAACCACTTATCTCGGCTTGTTCCAGTACTCGGTAGGGATACCAGAGCAGCCCCCAGATAATAGCGCCACCGAGTAGCGCTGTTACCGGTAAAAGGTTTTGTTTGTTTTGATTATTTTGCTTGGTCAGCAAGCCATCAGCCCTTTATAATTCTGCTCCGATCAAGAGATTCCATCCTGAAAATGACTGCCTACGGTCGCAGGTTGCCTCCTTTATAAAATTGAATCCCAACCTCAACCGCCTGCAACCCTACCCCTTCCAGAAGCTTCACAAGCTGTTCGAGGGAATCACGCCCAGCCGGGCGTTCGCGCCCATTAGCCTGCATATCGGCGAGCCCAAACATGCAACGCCTGATTTCATCCACCAGGCCCTGACGGATAACCTCTCTGGTCTGGCGCATTATCCCACAACGCTTGGAACCAGATCGCTGCGTGCGAGTATTGCCGCCTGGCTAATGCGGCGTTACCGCTTGCCTGCGATAAATTCAGAAACAGAGATCATTCCCGTTAACGGCAGCCGCGAAGCGCTGTTTTCCGTTGCCCAGTCGGTGGTTGATTCATCTCTTTCAAACGCGGCGGTAGTATGCCCAAATCCGTTTTACCAGATATATGAAGGCGCCGCTTTGCTGGCCGGTGCCACACCCTATTTCTTGAACACGTTGCCGGAGAATGATTTCGCGCTTGACTATGCACAATTACCGGATGATATCTGGTCCCGCACGCAACTGGCATACGTCTGCTCACCCGGCAATCCCACCGGCAGAGTGATGTCGATGGATGAGTGGCGGCGATTATTCGAGCTTTCCGACCGGCATGGATTCATCATCGCCGCGGACGAGTGCTACTCCGAAATCTATTTCGATGAAGCCGTGCCCCCGCTCGGCGCCCTGGAAGCCGCCCATCATCTCGGCCGTAGCGGCTTTCCACGGCTGCTGGTATTCAGCAGCTTGTCGAAACGGTCCAATGTGCCGGGTATGCGCTCAGGTTTTGTAGCGGGAGATGCGGCGGTGCTGGAAAAATTTCTGCTCTATCGCACTTACCATGGCAGCGCGATGAACCCCGTGGTACAGGCAGCGAGTGAGGCGGCCTGGAATGACGAATCCCATGTGATCGAGAACCGCCGCTTGTATCAGGAGAAATTCACAGCGGTCACCGAATTGCTGGCGGGTACCATGCAAATATCCAAACCGGACGCGGCATTTTATCTGTGGGTAAAAACACCGGTTAGCGATGTCGAGTTCACCCGCAAGCTATATCAAGATTATAATGTAACGGTATTACCGGGCAGTTATCTGGCACGGCACGCGCATGGGATTAACCCTGGTAAAAATTTCGTGCGTATTGCCCTGGTCGCACCGCTGACGGAATGTATCGAAGCGGCCAGCCGGATAAAAATGCTGATGTCTTGTTTATAGCGTGCACCGAAAAATTCCAATTCAAAAACGTCTTAGATATCTCAGGAAAAATAAAGGAAAACCATGGATCAGCTCCAAAGCACCATAGAAGAAGCGTTCGAACGCCGTGCCGAGATTACACCGCGCAATGTCGAAGCCAAACTCAAGGAATCCGTTGCTCAAGTACTGGAAATGCTCGACAGCGGCAAGCTGCGGGTTGCGGAAAAAATCAACGGTGAATGGAATACGCATCAATGGATCAAGAAAGCGGTGCTGCTTTCCTTTCGCATCGAAGACAATAGCTTTATCAAGGGCGGTTTCTCCAATTATTTCGATAAGGTGCCCTCCAAATTCGCGGATTACAGCTCCAAGGATTTCCGTAATGGCGGTTTCCGTGTGGTGCCGCCCGCCGCTGTACGCAAGGGATCTTTTATCGCCAGCAACGTTGTGCTGATGCCATCCTATGTCAACATCGGTGCCTACGTGGATGAAGGCACCATGGTTGATACCTGGGCCACGGTGGGCTCCTGCGCCCAGATCGGCAAGAATGTGCATCTGTCCGGCGGCGTGGGCATAGGCGGCGTGCTTGAGCCGGTGCAGGCCAACCCGACCATCATCGAGGATAACTGCTTCATCGGCGCACGTTCAGAAGTTGTCGAGGGCGTGATCGTGGGAGAAAATTCGGTCATCTCGATGGGTGTTTATATTGGCCAGAGCACCAAGATTTATAACCGGGAAACCGGTGAAACAAGCTATGGCCGCATTCCGCCGGGGTCGGTGGTGGTGTCAGGCAATCTGCCCTCCGCGGATGGAAAGTACAGCCTTTACTGCGCGATCATTGTTAAGCAAGTAGATGCCAAAACCCGCGCAAAAACCGGCATCAATGAACTGTTGCGCGGGATTTAACCATTACTCGATTTCCAGGAAAATATCCCATGCAAAATGATACGCTGGCTCTTGCACAGACATTGATCGCCTGTCGTTCACTGACACCCTTCGATGAAGGATGTCAGGAAATTCTGATCAATCGCCTGGAAAAAATCGGTTTCAATATCGAGAGAGTACGCTGCGGCGAAGTGGATAATTTATGGGCACGGCGCGGGACGAGCGCACCGCTGCTGTGTTTTGCCGGCCACACCGATGTGGTGCCAACCGGCCCTGTCGATAAATGGGACAGCGATCCATTCAAGCCGGAAATCCGTGATGGCAGGCTGTATGGCCGAGGTGCGGCCGACATGAAAGGATCGCTGGCGGCGTTCGTGACCGCAATCGAGGCGTTTGTCGCAGCGCACCCTGACCATGGCGGCTCGATTGCGCTGCTCATCACATCGGACGAAGAGGGCGTCGCCATAGACGGCACCGTCAGGGTGGTTGAAGCACTCAAGGCGCGCAATGAGCTGATCGATTATTGCATCGTCGGCGAACCCACGTGTGTCAACGATCTGGGCGATACCATCAAGAATGGCAGGCGCGGCTCGTTGTCGGGAACATTGACCGTAAAAGGCATACAAGGCCATATCGCTTATCCGCATCTGGCAAAGAATCCCATCCACCTCGCCGCCCCTGCCATTGCCGAGCTGACGCAAACCCGGTGGGATGAAGGCAACGAATACTTTCCGCCCACCACCTGGCAGATTTCCAATATCAATGGCGGCACCGGCGCCACCAACGTGATTCCTGGCGAGGTCACCATGCTGTTCAATTTTCGTTTCTCCACCGCCAGCACGGTTGAATCGCTAAAAGCCAGAGTGCACGAAATCCTCAACCGGCAGGATTTCGATTACGACCTGCGATGGGAGTTTTCCGGCAAACCCTATCTCACGCCCAGGGGCAGCCTGGTGGACGCGATCAGCAATGCGATCCGAACCGTTGTGGGAATCGAGCCGGAACTTTCCACTTCCGGGGGCACCTCCGATGGGCGGTTCATCGCCGATATTTGCCCGCAGGTAGTAGAAATCGGGCCGCGTAATGCCACCATTCACAAGCTCAATGAATATGTGGAAGTAAAAGATCTGGAACAGTTGCCGGAAATCTACCGGTTGACGCTGGAGCATTTGTTGCTGAAATAATAGAAATCTCTGAATAAATCTCCATAGAGTGCTCTGTTGATAATTTATTCGGAGGTTCCTAATTGCTGGCGAGAAAATACCATGAATTTGTCATTCCGGGCTTAATCGGGAATCCAGCCCACACCAACAATCGCGTGCCTTGCATGCCACTGGACACTGGCTTCCGTCAGTATGACGCTTATACTATTTGCTCGCTGGATCAATAAGCAGGCACCTGAGTCGTAGCAATCTGAAAGTGAAGGTGTCCCTATGTATATTGAAGCCAAGACCCAGCTCCAAACGCTACGCGATCTGCTGCGCTTCGCCGTAAGCCGCTTTAACGAGGCCGGTCTCTATTTCGGCCATGGTTCAGCCTCGGCGTACGATGAGGCTGCCTATCTCATTCTCCACACACTCCATCTTCCGCTCGACCGGCTGGAGCCGTTTCTGGAAGCGCGTCTCACCACGACGGAACTGGAACAGGCACTGCATATAATCGAGCGACGCGCGGTAGAAAAAATTCCTGCCGCTTATCTCACCCATGAAGCCTGGCTGGGAGATTTCAGCTTTTACGTGGATGAACGCGTAATCGTACCGCGTTCCTTTATTGCCGAGTTGCTGCACGAGCAGCTCGCGCCATGGATAGAAAACCCCGATGAAATCCATGCCGCGCTGGATCTCTGCACCGGATCGGGATGCCTTGCAGTGTTGCTGGCACATGCTTTTGGAAATGCCGCCATAGACGCCACGGATATTTCACGTGAGGCGCTGGATGTCGCACAGAAGAACGTAACGGATTACAACCTGGAGCATCGCGTCAACCTTATGCAATCCGACTTGTTTGCAGGTCTGCGCGGACGCCGCTACGATCTCATTATCAGCAATCCGCCTTATGTCAGTGCTGAATCAATGTCGGCGCTTCCCAAAGAGTATCGGCATGAACCACGTACTGCCCTGGCAAGCGGCGAAGACGGTCTGGAGGCAGCCCGTGCAATACTGCGCGAAGCAGCCGACTATTTAACTGAGCAGGGCGTGCTGGTTGTCGAAATTGGTCATAACCGGGAGGCGTTGGAACAGGAATTCTGCCAGACCCCCTTCACCTGGCTTGAAACCAGCGCAGGTGACGAGTTTGTTTTCCTGCTGAAACGCGATCAGCTTCCCCAATAGCAAACAATACAGGCGTCATACCTTCCGAAGGAAGTATCCGGCAGTGTGCGAAGTACGTCATTATTGGTCTGGACCGGATTCCGGACCAAGTCCGGAATGACGAGATTTATGGTACTTACTTGCTGAATAATTAGGGCACCAGCGCCAACAAACGCCTTGTCTCGGTCTCATCCAGCTCCATCCATTTTCCACGTTTCAGGCGCGGCGGCAAATTAATCGGGCCAAAGCGTACCCGCATCAAACGGCTCACCGTCATTCCCACCGTTTCAAACATGCGGCGCACTTCACGGTTCCTGCCTTCCTTCAATATCACCCGGTACCAGTGATTGGACCCCTCGCCGCCCTGATCCGACAAGTGATCGAATTTCGCCAGGCCATCTTCCAGTTCAATGCCCGTCGTCAACAGTGTCGCCACTTCCGGAGTCAGGCGCCCCATGATTCTTACCGCATATTCACGCTCGACTTCGAACCGGGGATGCATCAGCCGGTTAGCCAATTCTCCGTCGGTCGTAAAAATCAGTAGCCCGCTGGTATTGTAGTCAAGCCTGCCGATGGATATCCATTTAGACGATCGTAATTGCGGCAGCTTGTCGAATACTGACGGCCGGCCCTCGGGATCATCATGACTGACAATCTCGCCCTCCGGTTTATGGTAAAGCACAACCCTGGGCAGGCGGTCATCGGATTTGAAGTGAATGGTGCGCTTCCCTACCCGCACGATATCGTCCGGCCCCGCCCGGTCACCGATTCCCGCCACTTTTCCATTAATAGTTGCCCCGCCGGCAGCAATCAGTTCCTCCATCTCGCGCCGCGATCCCAACCCCGCCTGCGCCAGCAGCTTATGGAGTTTGTGCGTAACCGGCGCGGATACCGATGTGGACATAGAACTGGCGTCAGCGCTACCGGATGGAGAATCCTTTTTCTTTATCGGCCTGATCGGCCTCGCTTTCATCTATAGCTCACCTTTAAAACCATGCAGAACTTCTTCCTGCTTCAAAAAAAGAACTAAGCACATGCTCACGCCCACCGTTAAATTTCTCTGCGCTCGATCACAGCCTGTGCCAATGTGCCGCTATCCACGTGCTCCAGCTCTCCACCCACCGGCAATCCGCGCGCGATCCGGGTAACCTTTACCCCTTTGCCGTGCAGGAGCTCGCCGATATAGTGAGCGGTCGCCTCGCCTTCCACGGTAAAATTGGTGGCGAGTACAATTTCCCGCACCAGCCCATCCTGAGCCCGCTTCAGCAACCGGTCAAGATGAATTTCCCTGGGACCAATGCCATCCAAAGGTGAAAGTCTGCCCATCAGCACGAAATACATCCCCTTATAACAGTGTGCCTGCTCCATCATCAGCAGATCGGCCGGCATTTCCACCACGCATAACAATGTGGCATCGCGCCGTTCGGAACGGCACAACTCGCATACGATTTCTTCAGTAAAGTTGTTGCATTTCTCGCAATGCCTGATATGTTCCAGCGCATAGGCAAGCGAATTGGCAAGCCGCTGTGCGCCGGCATGATCCCGCTGCAACAGGTGATAAGCCATGCGTTGCGCCGACCTGGGACCCACGCCGGGCAGGCAACGTAACGATTCGATCAGATCTTCCAGACTGGTTGGCGTTTTCATTGTAAATAAAACGGGAGGGGGAGCATTGCAACACCAAAATGGCGGCTATTTTTTCACGAAACGGCACACCCATTCCAATATCCGGCCCATCGGATCTCGTCTTCCGCAAATTAAAACGGTAATTTCATCCCCGGCGGCAGAGCCATTCCGGAAGTCAAGCCAGCCATTTTTTCCTGTGTGGTGGATTCCACCCGCCGCACCGCATCGTTTACCGCGGCGGCGATCAGATCCTCGAGCATGTCCTTATCGTCGCCAATCAGGCTGTCGTCGATAGCCACGCGCTTGACGTCATAACGACAGGTCATCACCACCTTGACCATGCCGGCGCCGGATTGGCCTTCAACTTCGATCGAGGCCAATTTCTCCTGCATATTTTTCATGTTCTCCTGCATTTGCTGAGCCTGCTTCATAAAATTGCCCAAGCCACCTTTCATCATTTTTTTACCTCCGCTATTGAATGGGTTTGATCGAAGAAACGATCAGTTTTGCATCGAAATTTTCCACCAGCTCTCGCACAAACGGGTCTGTTTGGATGGCCGTGATAGCCTGCAACTGCTTCTGCTGTTTCTCACGATTTTCTAGCTCCGCGGGACTCTTTCCTGTGCTGATCCCAACTGAGAACTTCAGCCGGACGGGCTTACCTAAATGCTCCCTGACGGCTGTTTGCATCCTGTCCTGATAGGTCTTCTGAAGCAGATGCTTATGCGTCTCCGGTACACAAAACTCGATCTCGTTCGAGGAAACATTTTTGACCTCGCAATTCTGAGCCAGCTCTTTCGCTATGCCGCTCAACTTTAACTGGTTTGCTACCGCCGTCCAGTCACTGCCAAATAAACTCACGGTTGGTGCAGGTCTAACCGTTATGGTTTCGGTGGTTTCGGTGGTTTCGGTGGTTTCGGTTGTTTTTGCTTCTTTTACTGTTCCTGCCGTGCTAAACACTTCTATTGTTTTCCTCGTTTCCGATGTTTCTGATGTTTCTGATGTTTCCGCGGTTCCGGATGCTTCTGTAATCTTTGAAATTGAAGACACAGGCTGCTTTATCTCTTTATTATGTTTTGGTCCTGTAGCTTTCGGCATGCCCTCCGGTATGAACGCCAGCAGCCGCATCAATGTCATGGTGAAACCCGCATACTCATCCGGCGCCTGAGCCAGATCGGAGCGGCCATGTATGACAATTTGATAAAACAGCTGCACATCTTCCGGTGTGAACGTCTTCGCCAACGTGAAAATCCGCTCACGCTCCGGGGTATCTTCGCCGATAGCCACCGGCACAATTTGTGCCAGAGCAAGTCGGTGCAGTAACGTCGCTAGATCCTGCAAAGCCACATCGAACGACAAACTACGGGTTTCCATCGCATCCGCTACCGCCAGTATCTTGACGCCATCTTTCTGCGACAGGGCATCCAGCATGTCATAGAGATAGCCCTGATCGATAGCACCCAGCATGTCCCGTACCCCGGCTTCTTCGATTTTTCCCTCACCGAAGGCGATTGCTTGATCCAGGATACTCAAGGCATCGCGCATGCTGCCCTGCGCAGACCGCGCCAGCAGCTGTAACGACGTGGCGTCGCAGCTTATCTTTTCCTGTTCAAGCACATGCTTGAGGTGGGCGGCAATCAATGGTAACGGGATCTGTTTCAGGTTGAATTGCAGGCAGCGCGACAAAACGGTGACAGGAATCTTCTGCGGATCGGTCGTGGCGAGAACAAACTTGACATGTTCTGGCGGCTCTTCCAGGGTTTTCAGCATGGCATTGAAAGCCGACTTGGAGAGCATGTGTACTTCATCAATGATGTAAATCTTGTAGCGGGCACTGGTGGGAGCATAAAGCGCGTTTTCCAGCAATTCGCGCATCTTGTCCACTTGCGTATTGGAGGCGGCGTCCATCTCGATCAAATCGACGAAACGCCCATTGTCTATTTCAGTACAGGCGGAACAAATGCCGCAAGGCGTGGATGTAATCCCGGTCTGGCAATTAAGCGCCTTGGCCAGAATGCGTGCGATAGTGGTTTTGCCGATACCACGTGTGCCGGTAAACAGGTAGGCATGGTGCAGCCTTTTTTGTTCAAGCGCGTTAGTAAGCGCCCTGACCACATGATCTTGTCCGGTCAGCTCGGAAAAGCTCCTGGGGCGCCATTTGCGGGCAAGGACTTGAGTCGGCACGATAGCGGGAAAGTGATAACCGAGGGACGATAGAAAAGTTTATTGCAGACTGGCCGGGAACTTGAATTCGTTCCGCGGACAGCCTAAGGGTAGAGCGGAGCCGACATCGCAAATGCCGGCTCCGCTCTGACTACCTATCCAAATAAAAATGGGTGGCGAGCCTGACCCCCGGCACTTGCAGAAAATAGCTGTGGCTGCTTCCTTCCGGACCTGACCAGGTTCACTACTATGCAATGCGGGGAGGCCCGCCATAAAAAGTTAAAATAGTTTCAGCCAATAATAACCAGAAACTCACAATGAAACGTTATATCTATAATAATCAATTATCTATACTTGATAGAATTCAGGACTACCGCGATGATTTGCACTACCCATCAATTGTGTCATTGTGCACGGAGTCGGCGCCCGCGTCTACTGCCATAGTCGTAAGAGTAGTCTGGTTAACGCTGAGTCCCGATTTTTTTGGCCAGCGCCAGCAATTCCTCTCCGTTTTCAAGACCATCAAGAAAACGTTTGGGAATGCCCTCAACCCCCAACTGTGCACCAACCAGTACGCCAGTCAGCACTATATGGGCCCATGCCCGGGGTGTGAGCTCGCATTCATCCGGCCTGGCAAGCCCACGCAGAATGCCTAAATCAAAAGCTTCAATGGCCGATTCCGGGATGAGTGTCTGAATGACCATTGGTTCTCCACGTTGCATGAAGCACGCGTTCTTATCGAAGCATGGCGAAAGGATTACAATTCACAGCGACCGCGCAGTTCCCTGGGCACAACACGCCAGCTGAATTTGTGGCCCAGCATCAATTTAATAACCCGGATTCTACTGCGCCGTGTAATTACGGGGAACAGGGTCACTCCAGGAAGATCCAAAAATCAAGATCACCCTACCTGAATACTTCGGATGCTGCGTGTCGCACCTGGCAAGGAATTGTGCACCAATGACGAAATGTCCTTCGGCACCCGTTTTCACTAACCGAGGTACTTAATGGGCTCAGTCAACATCGGGCTGGTTGCGTTTCACATCAATTTTTTACTGTTGCTGGGTGCAATGCTGATCGGCTCGTTCGTCGCAAAACGGACAGGACGACCGCGAAACGTTGATGTCGAGCCGCTTCTTTGGAGAGTTTTTATTGCCTCCTTGGTAGCGGCAAGACTTGTCTTCGTGATGGCCTATTTCGATATGTACAAGAGCGCGCCATGGAGCATTCTGAATATCCTGGATGGCGGATTCTCACCGGCAGCGGGCATTCTGGCTGCAGCGACCGGCATCATCTGGTATGCATGGCACGTACGGGAAGGGAGGCGCACTCTGCTGCTCTCGGCATTGACGGGAGGAGTCGCCTGGGCAGTTGGCGTGGTGGTGGCAACGGCAGTCTTTGCCGTTCCAGTGCAGATGCCGCAAGCAGAGCTGGTTCGCCTTGATGGCAGTTCCGTCCAGTTTGGCTCATTGGCCGGCAAGCCTATGGTGGTCAACCTGTGGGCAACATGGTGTCCGCCTTGTATACGGGAAATGCCGGTACTGCGGGATGCGCAAAAGAATAGTCCAGATGTGGTCTTCATCTTTGCCAATCAGGGTGAATCGGCCGATGTGATTCAGAAGTTTCTGGATCGGGAAGGACTCGTCCTTGATAACGTGTTGCTCGATTCTCGCCTCGAACTCAGCAGCCAGACCAATTCTCAAGGACTGCCAACAACGTTGTTCTTTGATGCAAAGGGCGCGCTGGTTGATCGTCGTATTGGCGAGTTATCGGCCGCTACGCTGGCACAAAGAATCGAGGGAATCGCGACGCGCGTCACTTCTACCCGCAAGCACGGCCAAGATTAAAAAGGGTTACATCGATATCTGACAATCGTTGGCCCACCTCGATACGATGGAGCACAACGTATCGATGACTCAATGGCCGGTTGCATCGCCTTGGCGGCTGGCTTCAAACAGGAACCAGGTGCGCCGCTCAGTTTCGTCGATCCAGACTTCGATGAGGCTGGCGGTGGCAATATCGCGGTGTTTGTCGCAAACATCGTGCGCCTGACGTAAACGGGCTGCCAAGGTCTTGTTGTCCTCGCGCAACTCGGCAAGCATGGCCAGCGGTTCGACGTAGTCAGCATCGTTGTCCGCTATGCGCTGGGTGCGGGAAATATGGCCTATCGACCGAAGTGTGGCCCCGCCCACTTTGCGGATGCGTTCGGCGATAGGGTCGGTCATTGCGAAAAGCTGATCACCCTGCTCATCCAGCAGTAAATGGTAATCCCTAAAATGCGGTCCACTCATATGCCAGTGGAAATTCTTGGTTTTCAGGTAAAGCGCATATACATCCGCCAGGATGGCGTTCATGGCTCCGCCGATATCCTTGGTCGCCGCCGCTTCGAGATCGGTAGGGGTGGCGAGGGGACGCTGCTCAAGATTAGGGTCTTGCTTCTTTACAGTAGGCGATTTTTTCATGTTTTTTCCTTGCTATGGATGGCCGTCTCGAAGATAGCCATGAAGACATTTTCCCAAAGTTTCACTGTAGAAAAATGACCGTCAACGCGCAATTATTGGTTTATTTTTCCAGCACCAGGGATGGAGCGCCCTTTCCCTTAATCAGGAACACAAGAAATTTTGCTGGCTTGGTACTACTTGCGTTCCGGCTAATGGTATGAATATCGTTGGGATCTTCATAGTAGCTCTGGCCTGGCGTCAGCGTGATTTCTTTTCCGCCATTCACCTGCGTCACGATGGAGCCCTCCAGTACGTAAAGAGACACCTGCGCATTGTGGCGGTGGACAGGGCTCGAAAAGCCCGGCGGAAAGTCCACAGTGTACATCTCAATTTCCTTGCCGGAAACTCCTGCCACATCTTTTGATATGAGCGGCGTGATGGTTTCATTCTGCTGCGCCATCAGGGTACCGGTTGTGATCAAAGTGCTGGTTATGAGAAATGCCAACATAAACGTTGGTTTTAAGCTCGCCATTATGATGTTCATTGCACCCTCCTTTACCGGTTAGTTATTAAGGGATCCTAATGCGTGTATCCGCATCCCCATTCAATTAAGCCCGAATCATTGAGGTAAATCTGCCTAGCCTCATGAAAAGCTGCCGACTCTGTATAGCAACAAACTTATACCTATATGGGGTATATGTCAATACCCTGCGAGGGTACCATAGTCCAATAACTTGCCGCCGATCCCCAATGCTACCTATTTGAGCGAGGATCAAGGCGAGCGGATCTGGAAGGATATAGAACTCCCGTTCACTGTTTCATCAGGCATGGCGCAGCGCATCGCCAAGATTGAACTGGAGAAGGCAAGGCAGCAGATAAGCACCGTATGGCCGTGCAAGTTGATCGCATTCAAGGTTCAGGGTGGCGATGTCGTCAACCTCTCTAATACGCGATGGGGCTGGTCTGCAAAGCCGTTCGAGGTCACGACATGGAAGTTTGCCATCCGTGATGATAACGGCGTGCCGAGACTCGGGTATTGATCTGGAGTTGCGCGAGACGGCCTCTGGTGTCTATGACCGGAGCAGTGGAGAGGAAACGGTGCGAGACCTGGCGCCGAATACCACTCTCCCGGATCCATTCACCGTTCAGGTTCCCGGCGATCCATCCATTACCGGAAAACTGTATTCCACTACAGGTAGCACAGGGGTAAAGAGCAAGGCCATCATCACTTGGGGCGCATCGGATGATCGGTTTGCAGACAGATATCAGCTTAAGTACAAGCCGGCAACTCAGAACAATTTCTTTGTCAGGACCGGTATCCGTGATTTAGAAACGGAGCTCATTGACCTTGCGCCCGGCTACTACGACTTCCGCGTCATGGCGCGCAACTCAATTGGCGTGGAGTCTAATTATAGTAGCGAAATGCGGGTGTTGTTGGTTTGGTTACGCGAGCCTCCCGCAGCAGTCAGCAACTTCTCTGTGATCCCATCAAATTTCTATGCTCTCGCCTCATGGACGCTTCCCCCAGATCTTGATGTCCAGATAAATGGACTGATCGTTATCCGACATTCGCCAAAGACAACGGGCGCTGTTTGGGAAGATGGCGTCATCTTGGAAGAGTTCCCAGGCGGCGGCGTGCAAGGCCTCGTGCCTTTGATCACCGGAACCTATATGGCGAAGGCCAAAGACTCGATCGACAACTACTCAACATCGATCGCTTCCTTCGTCGCTACTGAACGCATGGTTACTGGCTTCACGACCGTCGCCACCAGTACACAAGCGCCGAGCTTCACTGGGACTAAAACAAACGTGAGTGTGGTGGGCCCGGTTCTCAACCTGACGGATCCGACCGTGAGTCTGACTGGCGAGGATCTATTCTCTGCCGCGCTGGATATGGGCACTGTTGCCACAAGACGATTCGAGGTTGATATTGAAGCAATCAGCTATGTTGCCGAAGATCTTATAGGTTCCCGCGGATTAATCAGTTCCTGGCCGCTTGTGAGTGGCGCTACGGTCAATGATTGCGATGCGACTATCTACGCATCCACCACTGATCGGCCCCGGTTTTTGTAGCCAGCTCCAGAGTTAGTCGTCGGCCGTATTTTCTCTCTCGGATTTCCAGTTTAACCCGTGCTGACGAGCGAATTCAACCGGTGCGATTTCTCCAAGTGCCCTGTGAGGACGACTCTCATTGTATTCCTGCTGCCAGTTTATAATCTTCATTTTGGCATCCCTCAGTGATTCGAACCAATGAGCGTTCAGGCACTCGTCTCGAAATGTTCCATTGAATGACTCAATGAACGCATTGTCGGTTGGCTTGCCCGGCCTGCTGAACTCGATTTTGACCTTGTTGTGATACGCCCACAGATCAAGAATCTGACTCGTGAATTCGCTTCCGTTATCACAAAAAAGAGTTCCAGGTACGCGCCCATTCTGACGAATTCTGTTGAGTACCGCCACCACCTCGATACCGGACAATCGCTGGCCGACTTCGATTGCCAGGCATTCGCGAGTAAAGACATCCACGATGGTCAGGCAACGAAACCGATTCCCGTTGGAGAGTTGATTCGCAACAAAATCCAAACTCCAAGCTTGATTTGGCCGGCTCGCGAGTTTGCGTTGTGGCCGTGTTACCTGTGCTTTGGAGTGGCGCCCTGGCCGATAGCGCAACGATAGACCTTCCTCACGGTAAATACGGTACAGCATGCCCATGCTGTGCAAGAACCCCTCGCGCTTGAGCAGCACACCGATTTTGCGATAGCCATAGCGCATGCGCGTCATCGCCAGCTCTTTCATGCGCAATCGCAGCGCCGTTTGCGGATCCCTGCAACTTTTATAGCTGTAGACCCCTCGGGTAATCCCGACCAGACGGCATGCACGCCGTTCAGATGTAATATAGCGGTTCTTGAGGTAGTCTACGATGGCACGCCGGGGAGTAGCTTTTCACCACTTTTTTTTAATAACGTCAGCGAGCATTGCCTTGTCCAGGCTCAGTTCCGCCACAATCTTCTTCAGGCGTTCGTTCTCCTCTTGCAGCTGTTTAAGCCGCCTTGCCTGATCGCTGTCCAGGCCAGCGTATTGCTTCTTCCAACGGTAGAATGTCTGTTCGGTAATGCCAATCCGACGAATCAGCTCCGCCACCGGCATGCCAGCCTCCGCTTCCTTCAATACCGCCACAATCTGCTCCACAGCGAACCGTTTCTTTTTCATGCAAAACTCCTCTCCTTAAAGGTAAGTTTCGCCGAAAACTAACATTGCTGCTGGCTACATTTTCGCGGAGCCGATCACAACCCGCTTCGGCGGGTTTATCTTTTACCAGTGTGAGGGCAAGGCAAATATGTTCCTCACCCCTGAAGAAATAGCCGAGCTAACTGGGCGCAAGGTTAGGCGACTCCAGGTCGAACAGTTGCGGACAATGGGCATACCATTTTTCGTCAATGCTATCGGCCGGCTGATAGTGGTTCGTTCGATTCTCGAAGGTAAGAAAGAGGCGCCACAGCGGCCAAAGTGGCAACCCAACCTATTGCGGTCAGATAAAAGCACGAAGCTAGGAGAATAATGACCGGGTGGGGGAGGTTTCCTCACTCCACTTTAAACGCCTCATTAGCCGTCCAAAATCTGTACCGATTCTTTCCTTGCCTGTCAGTCATGCGCTGACATTTAAATCGCACTAGGCCGAACACTGGCAACTTGATCCCCGTCTCGATAAAATCTTCATTCGATTTCTCCGCGTCCGGTAGCGTTTGAAGTGCCTCCGAGACGTATTGCCCGCCTATGATCCGCAGAATATTCTCGCTCATGATGCCTTCTCTTCCTTGATTTAAAGCTCAGCAGTATATAGGATGAAGTTCTTCATTAAATAACAGGTTATTCAAATGAAAGAACAGCCCCGTGAATATCCAGTCGAGGTAGAAAGGGACGGAATTGTCCACTCTGGAACGTACACTATTGAGCGCGGAATTATTACAGTCTTATATGAGTTCTCAGTAAATACTACGCAGCTCGGCTCTATGCCTCATGAGGTCCTGGCGAAAATATTATTAGCTGAGATCCTCGACGGAGCTTAAATCGATATTGAAATAGGTAACGACTCATCTGCAATATTTGCTTACACCGCCACTTACACAACTTCTATAACGCAAAAAGCCCAACTCAAAAGTTGGGCTAAGTGTTTGATAATATGGTTGCGGGGGCAGGATTTGAACCTACGACCTTCGGGTTATGAGCCCGACGAGCTGCCAGACTGCTCCACCCCGCGTCAGGAGGATGTCTATTATAGCAAACCCGATTTATCAAGGTCAAATCTTATTCTCCCCATCCATCACGACCACTAGCAGCCTGCCGGATTTGAAGAATCGAAGCGGAAAAGTGACTCAACGAGCACAGATTTTGACAATTTGAAGGCCGGTAGTTATTCCACTGGTTAAAAAAGCGAGATATGATCCAGCCAGACACTTTTCCAGCCGATTTCCTTTAGATCCGACAGACTGCCAGACATCGATTGTTTAACTAAAAACCGCGCACTTATCAACTTAGCTATCCTTTCACTAATTATTCCCCGGCTACGGCGCGGTCGTGCCGTGCGTTACAGGCGGCTAAATCCTGCTTAATCTCCTCGCGAGCCCAAAATTATTTCTCACAACCATGGCGAAATCTGGCTGCTTTACTCCACTCAGGCCGTCGCTGTTCTGAAGCGCGTCGATGTTCTTTCTAAATGGAATCATTTTCTATTTTCTTATGAGAGTTAGCGCACAGAGTATCTTCCGGAATAACGGCAGCATTACAATTTAGCGCCCTCGTTCAAACGCTGTTCACTGACAGGTATGATGATTAGCAAATCCGATATTTTTAACGCCCGCATCCTGATTGTCGACGATAAGGATGTCAATGTCCGGCTGCTTGAGCAAGTACTAGGTGATGCCGGTTATACCCATACTACCTCGACCATGGATCCCTACGAGGTTTGCCCGCTCTATCGCCAGAACCGCTATGACCTGATCCTGCTCGATTTGCAAATGCCCGGCATGGATGGCTTCCAGGTGCTCGAAGGTTTGAAGGCAATAGAACCGGATGGCTACCTTCCGGTACTCGTGATCACCGCCCAGCCAGGCCATAAGCTGCAGGCGCTGCAAGCCGGTGCAAAAGATTTCGTCAGCAAGCCGTTCGATCTGATCGAAGTCCAGACACGCATCCACAACATGCTGGAAGTACGCTTGCTATACAAAAAACTCGAGAATTACAACAAGCAACTGGAACAGACCGTGGCTGAGCGAACCACGGAACTGCGAACGAGCGAGGCGCGCTTTCGCCGCCTGACCGAGCTAGCCTCCGACTGGTATTGGGAGCAGGACGAGAACGGGCATTTCACCAAGGTGTATGGTCCAGCCCTCGAAATGTTCGGCATTACCGTCGATGCATTAATGGGTGAACCTCAAGGAAGCAACAAGGCACGCTGGGATGAGTCTGACTACGCGGTACTCAAGGCAAACATCGCAGCACGGCGCCCCTTCCTTGATTTTGTCTACAGCCGCACCAAATCCGATGGCTCACGACAATATCTGATGGTCAGCGGCGAACCGATGTTCGATTCATCCGGCCGTTTCACCGGCTATCGTGGAATCGGCAAGGATGTCACCGAAAGCATGCGGCCGGTTAACCGGGTACGCCGGTTCAGTATGGTTACATAATGGTTATGTACCCCATCAAATCAACAAAGCAGCTACGGCCCCAACAACCGAGCAACCTGAATAAAACGAATGGCTGATTAAAAATGGATATCGAGACAATATGATTCCAGAATACGGCCCGATCGATTATTTTTCAATCCGGAGTCATGATCTTCAGAGACATTTTGAGCTAGTTTATCTTCACCTTCATGGTGGGTCCGCTACGGGGTTAGGATGATCGGTGAGAGCGACATTCGCGGCGCCAAAATCCTGATTGTCGATGATCAGGAATCAAATATTCAGTTGCTGGAAAGCGTGCTGGCCACAGCCAATTACACGTCTGTGGCTTCAGTAATGGATCCGCATAAAGTCTATGAGCTACACCGTCAGAACCATTACGATCTGATTCTGCTCGACCTGAAAATGCCGGGTATGGATGGCTTTCAGGTGCTTGAAGCATTGAAGGAAATCGAGATGGACGGATATCTCTCCGTCCTGGTGGTTACCGCCAATCCGGACTATAAGCTGCGTGCACTCCAATCCGGCGCCAAGGATTTCGTCAGTAAGCCATTTGATGTGACCGAAGTGCTTGCACGCGTTCATAATCTGTTAGAAGTGCGTCTGTTGCATCAAAAGGCGCGTCATTATGCTAAAACTCAGGAATTCATGGCACTGCATGACCCGCTGACCGGGCTTGCCAACCGGCGGCTTCTGGTTGAAAGAGTCTCCCATGCCATCATTCACGCAAAAAGAAACAATGGCATCATGGCAGTCGTGTATCTGGATTTGGATGGATTCAAGGAGATCAACAATAATCTGGGCCACGATGGCGGCGATCTGGTTTTGAAGCTGGTTGCCGCACGCCTGGTAGCTACCGTGAGGCAGGAAGATACGGTAGCACGGCTTGGAGGTGATGAATTCGTGATCGCCATGCCCTATATCACCAGCGGCGACGGCGTGGCGCTTGCGGCAGAAAAAATAATCAAGGCATTGTCGCAACCCTACAGTGTTCAAGGCAGCAACGTTAACATGACCGCCAGCGCGGGCATCGGTCTGTATCCCCATAATGGCGAAGATGTGAAGACCCTTCTAAAAAATGCGGATATTGCTTTGCTGGATGCCAAACAAGCAAGCAAAAACACTTATCGCATTTCGGAGCGTACCAATTAATCTCTTTGATTCAATTTTTGTATGCTGCCCGCTCAAGTGTAATGTGCGCGCCGATTTAGCATTTCCCAGCCGCCAATCTTCAAAGAACGTTCTCCAACAGGTATACCAAAGTGCCATTGTTTCTTATAATGAAGGAGATATGATATGAGTACCGGTTCGGGCAGATAGAATAATAACCAATTTACCTATTATCCTTAGTGCCAATAGAGTATCCAATAGGGTATCTTGGGCAGCGTTACAAGATATGGATTAATTATCAATAACGGACAAAATAATGATTAGCAAACCTGACATTCTTAACGCCAGCATCCTGATTGTCGATGATAAGGATGTCAATGTCCGGCTGCTTGAACAGATGCTGAGCGACGCCGGTTATACCCATACTACTTCGACCATGGATCCCTACGAGGTTTGCCCGCTCTATCGCCAGAACCGCTATGATCTGATTCTGCTCGATCTGCAAATGCCCGGCATGGATGGCTTCCAGGTGCTCGAAGGTTTGAAGGCAATAGAACCGGATGGCTACCTTCCGGTACTCGTGATCACCGCCCAGCCGGGCCATAAGCTGCAGGCGCTGCAAGCCGGTGCAAAAGATTTCGTCAGCAAGCCGTTCGATCTGGTCGAAGTCCAGACACGCATCCACAACATGCTGGAAGTGCGCTTGTTGTACAAAAAACTCGAGAATTACAACAAGCGGCTGGAACAGACCGTGGCTGAGCGAACCGCGGAACTGCGCGAGAGCGAGGCGCGCTTTCGCCGCCTGACCGAATTGGCCTCCGACTGGTATTGGGAGCAGGACGAGAACGGGCGTTTCACCAAGGTGTATGGTCCAGCCCTCGAAATGCTCGGCATTACCGTCGATGCCTTACTGGGTGAGCCTCAAGGAAACAACAAGGCACGCTGGGATGAGGCCGACTATGCGGTATTCAAGGCAAACATCGCGGCACGGCGCCCCTTCCTTGATTTTGTCTACAGCCGCACCAAATCCGATGGCTCACGACAATATCTGATGGTCAGCGGCGAACCGATGTTCGATTCATCCGGCCGTTTCACCGGCTATCGTGGAATTGGCAAGGATGTCACCGAAAGCATGCATGAGAAGCAAAATTCGTAAGACTCATTCCGTATAACCTACCAGCCTTCTCGGCGCTATTTCGCCCTGAGCAGTCACCTCTCCCAAGCCGAGAAAGTGCTTTCCCTGATCGTAAAGTCGAATTTTTGCTCCTTCCGGCAGATCGCTCATGGAGAAACCGGCTTTAACCACTTGTCCCTGCAGTAAAGATATCACGGCCGCGCCGTCCAGCGTGACGGCAGGAAAATCATGTAAAAGACCGTCCATCGGGTGCAGGCAGGCGTCTCGTTGCGCCAGCGGCATTGTTTCAAGCGCATCCAGTGTATAGGCCTGCGACAGATCGAACCCATCCATAACGCTGCGGCGCAGAGCGGTAAGATAGGCGCCGCCGTATCCCAGCGCCTTGCCGATGTCTTCAGCCAGCGTGCGAACGTAAGTGCCCGTACTGCACTTGACTACGATGCCCATTTTCTCGCCCGCCAATGTCTCCACATACAAATCATAAATGATGACTTCGCGCGCTTGCCGCTCGATTTCCACACCCGCTCTCGCGTAGGCATACAAGGGCTTCCCCCGGTGCTTCAAGGCGCTGTACATCGGGGGCACCTGCATAATTGAGCCGATAAAGCTTTGGAGTACCGTCTCAACCTGCGACAGCGTCGGCTGCATATTTCGAAATGGCACATCGCATGCCGAAACTTCACCCTCGGCATCGCCGGTCGTACTGATATAGCCCAATCTCAACGTGGCTTCATACGTCTTGTCCGCACCCAGCAACGCCGACGAGAACTTGGTAGCCTCGCCAAAGCAGATCGGCAACAATCCCGTTGCCAGGGGATCGAGCGTACCGGTATGACCGGCCTTGCTTGCCGTAAAAATACGCTTGGCGATTTGCAACGCCTGATTGGAGGAAATACGGGAAGGTTTATCAAGCAGCAGAACGCCGCTGATTTTACGTTTGATGCGTTTGAACTGTCCGGCCCCAGGATTTAACAACCGAGGACTCAATATGCGATGTGGGCGTCGAACGCGGGCAAGCGGAAATTATGGTCCATCTGTCTCTTTTTCCGGACCTTCCTGAGCCACCGCCTCATCGATAAGTTGTGACAATTTCATCCCGCGCTCGATCGACTCGTCATAGATGAAATGAAGCTGCGGTATTACCCGCAGCTTCAATCGATGAGACAGATGGCTGCGCAGAAATCCAGCGGCGTGCTCCAGTCCATGGCTGGTGAGAAAATTATCATTTTCGCTGCGCAGCGTAGTATAGAAAACCTTAGCATGAGCATAATCGTGAGTTACCTCAACCCCCGTCAAGGTAATCATGCCGATACGTGGGTCCTTGAGCTCGTTACGGATCAGGTCGGCCAGCTCACGCTGAATCTGGTCTGCAATGCGCAGTGTGCGGGAATAATCCTTAGGCATGGAATACCCACCCGAGCGAGCGCAGTCCTTGCATTACAGGCTGCGCGCGACTTCGACGATTTCGTAGGTTTCCACCTGGTCGCTTATCTGGATATCGTTAAAGTTTTTGATCGACAGACCGCATTCGAAGCCCGCTCTAACTTCTTTCACATCGTCCTTGAAACGCTTGAGAGAATCCAGTTCACCGGTGTGAATAACCTCCCCATTGCGTAACAACCGTACTAGTGAGCCTCTCTTGATAATACCGTCCAGCACATAGCAACCCGCCACGGCGCCTACTTTGGAAATGCGGAACACCTCGCGAATTTCCACCAGACCCGTGATATTTTCCTTGCGATCAGGCGCCATCATACCTGACAGCGCTGCCTTGATTTCGTCCACCGCCTCGTAAATGATGCTGTAGTAACGCACATCCACGCCGGTAGAGCCGATGAGCTTGCGCGCAACCGTATCCGCGCGGCTATTGAAACCAATGACAACAGCCTTGGAAGCCAGCGCCAGATTAATATCGGATTCGGTAATCGCTCCTACGGCACTATGAATGATGTTTACCCTGACCTCGTCGGTCGAAAGTTTCTGCAGGGCGTGTGTCAGCGCCTCATAGGAACCTTGCACGTCGGCCTTGATGATGAGCGCAAGGACCTTGACCTCGCCTTTCTGATCGAATACGTTCTCCAGTTTGGCGGCCTGCTGTCTGGCAAGCTTTACGTCGCGGAATTTGCCTTGACGGAATAGCGCGATTTCACGCGCCTTGCGCTCGTCGGTCAACGCCACAACCACCTCTCCGGCCACGGGAACTTCAGACAATCCTTGAATCTCCACCGGGATGGAAGGTCCAGCCTGCTCCACCGGCTTGCCATTTTCGTCAAGCATTGCTCGCACCCGGCCAAATACCGCACCTGCCAGCAGTATATCGCCACGCTTCAAAGTTCCGGATTGCACCAATATTGTTGCCACCGGGCCGCGCCCTTTATCCAGGCGCGATTCGATAACAATCCCTCTGGCGGGCGCATCCTTCGCCGCCTGGAGCTCTAGCACTTCAGCCTGGAGCAGCACGCTTTCCAGAAGCGCGTCGATGCCTTCACCAGTCTTGGCTGAAAGCTCAACGAACATAGTATCGCCACCCCAGTCGTCCGGAACCACTTCCTGCGTCACCAACTCCTGCCTGATGCGCTCGGAATTGGCCTCCGGTTTATCTATCTTGGTGACGGCCACCACGATTGGCACCTTGGCGGCCTTGGCGTGATGGATTGCCTCGACTGTCTGTGGCATTACGCCGTCATCCGCCGCCACGACCAATACAACGAGATCGGTGACTTTAGCACCGCGCGCACGCATGGCCGTAAAAGCCTCATGACCGGGCGTATCGAGAAAGGTGACCATGCCCCTTTCGGTTTCCACGTGATAGGCGCCGATGTGTTGAGTGATGCCGCCTGCTTCGCCGCTTGCCACGCGAGTACGGCGGATGTAATCCAGTAACGAAGTTTTACCGTGATCGACATGCCCCATTACTGTAACCACCGGTGCACGCGGCTCTGTTTTCAGTTCGGTGGTGGGTGATTCGGTATCCGCCAGAAAGGCTTCCGGACTATCCAACGCCGCATACTTGGCAATGTGGCCCAATTCTTCCACTACGATCATGGCGGTTTCCTGATCCAGCATCTGATTGATGGTAACCATATTTCCCATTTTCATCAGAGTCTTGATAACTTCTGCGGCCTTGATCGACATTTTCTGAGCCAGAGCCCCGACGGAAATCGTCTCGGGTACCATCACTTCATGCACAACAGGCTCTGTCGGCGCGGAAAAACTATGAGCGGCCACATCTTCGGTGGAAGATTTACTGTGCTTATCCCTGCGTGTACGCCACCCCTTGCCGCCGGATAAATCGCCGCGTGTCTTAAGCCCACGCTTCTCAACTCTTTCGTCTTTCCAGACGACTTGTTTCGTCTGTTTCTTTTTCTTTTCAGCTTTGGCTGCCTTGTCTTCCGGCTTGACCACCGGTTTATGCAAGGTACCTTCTGTTGGCGCAGGCTGCGGCTGCGGAGCCTCCCCTTCGACCTGAACCACGGATGGAGCGGCAGCGGTGGCGGCGGGCACTTCCGCAGGGGCGGCGGGGGCGGCAACCGGTTCGGGTTCCTTGAGATCAGCGACCGCAGCCTTCTGACGCTGTTTCTTCTCCCTGAGTTCGGCTGTCTGCCGTGCGATCAGCTCGGCCTGTTTTCTTGCTTCCTCCTGACGCAGCGCCTGTTGTGCGGCATCTATCACCGACGTGGAAACCGGTGCGGGCGCGGACGGAACGGGTAATGGGGCGGGTTCGGCCGGCTTGCTCGCGACAGCTGCTCTGTCGCTCAAATCGCCTTTCACAACCACGCGTTTCTTGCGAACCTCCACTTGAATGCTGCGAGCTTTGCCGGTGCTATCCGATTTCTTGATTTCAGAAGTCTGCCGCCGGGGCAGGCTAATCTTGCCTTTCTCCTCCTGGGCGCCATGAATTTTACGCAAATAATCGAGAAGCTGACTTTTATCCTGCTCGGTCAGGCTATCCGCAGTCATTTTCTTACTGACACCAGCAGCCTGGAGCTGCTCCAGCAGCACGGCTGGAAGCACGCCCAGTTCACTAGCGAATTGCTCTACACTCATTTGAGACATTGATAACCTTTAATAACGCTTATACTTTATCCGGCGAAGCGGCGAACCATGGTGCGCGCGCAGCCATGATCAATTGCTTGGCACGTTCGGCATCCATCTCGACCATTTCCACTAGGTCATCCACAGCCAGATCAGCCAGATCTTCCTGCGTATTCACGCCTTTGGCCGCTAATTTACGCGCGGTCTGGCTGTCCATGCCTGCCAGTGACAGCAGATCTTCTGCTATATGCTCGACTTTTTCCTCACTGACAATAGCCTCGGTCAAAAGAGCATTGCGAGCCCGGGTACGAAGTTCATTGACGGTCTGCTCGTCAAATGACTCGATTTCCAGCATTTCGCTGAGCGGGACGTAGGCGACTTCTTCAAGGGTAGTAAAACCTTCCTGCACCAGAATGTCCGCCACCTCTTCATCCACATCAAGTTTTTCCATGAAGAGCCGGCGAACGACGGAAAATTCCTCTTCATTTTTTGCCTGTGACTCTTCCATCGTCATGATGTTGAGCTCCCATCCGGTCAACTCGGATGCAAGCCGGACATTTTGTCCACCGCGGCCAATAGCCTGGGCGAGGTTATCTTCATCCACCACGATGTCCATACTATGCTTTTCTTCATCCACCAGGATGCTGCTGATTTCCGCCGGCGCCAGCGCATTGATCACGAACGTGGCCGGGTCGTCAGACCACAGAATGATGTCCACCCGTTCCCCCGCCAATTCGCCGGTGACAGCCTGCACTCTGGAGCCACGCATACCGACGCAGGTACCGATCGGATCAACGCGTTGATCATTGGACTTTACCGCAATCTTGGCGCGCGAACCCGGATCTCTCGCCGCAACTTTTATCTCCAGCAGACCTTCCTCAATCTCCGGCACTTCCAGTTCGAACAGCTTTATCAGAAACTCCGGCGCAATTCTTGACAACACCAGTTGCGGCCCCCGGGCGGTACGATCAATCTTGTATAAATAAGCGCGCACACGATCACCAACCCGCAGGTTTTCCTTGGGAATCATCTGGTCGCGGGGCAACGCCGCCTCAACCCTGCCGGATTCGATGATGGCGTTGCCGCGTTCCATGCGCTTGATGGTACCGGTCACCATATATTCTTTACGCTCGAGGAAGTCGTTCAGAATCTGCTCGCGCTCGGCATCGCGTATTTTCTGAAATATCACCTGCTTGGCCGCCTGGGCGCCGATGCGCCCGAATTCCACCGGCTCCAGCACTTCCTCAACGAATTCTTCCAGCTTGATTTCCGAATCGCGCTGCAATGCCTCATTCAGCGCAACCTGACGTGCCGGATCCTCGACAGTATCGTCGGCTACTACCTGCCAGCGGCGCAAAGACTGGTAATCACCTGTCTGTTGATCTATCGATACGCGCACATCGGCATCTTCCTGAAAACGCTTTTTTGTAGCAGACGCCAACGCCAATTCAAGTGCGGCAAAAACGATGTCCTTTTCGACATTTTTTTCGCGCGCCAACGCATCTACCAGCAGTAAAACCTCGCGGCTCATGTTACCTCCAGCCAAATTCTCGGGAAAATTACAATTTTGGTATCAGACGGGCTTTCTCAAGATTATTCAACTCAAGATCCAGCATTTTCCCATCGACTTCCAGTTTTAATACGCCATCGTTCACTTCACGCAGAATCCCGACAAAATTCCTCTGACCCTCTAGCGCCACACGCAGCCTCAACTTGGCCGACTCTCCCGCAAAACGGATAAAATCGGCTACTTTCTTCAGCGGCCTGTCCAACCCGGGCGATGATATCTCCAGCCGGTCGTAGTCAATGTTCTCAACCGCAAGCAATCGGCTCAAATGATTACTGACCGCAACGCAGTCATCCACACTGACACCGTTGGGCTTGTCGATAAACACCCGTATCAGCTTGCCGCGCGCCGACCGTTCGACGTCAACCAGCTCATAACCCAGCCCGGTCAAAGTTGAATCGAGCAATTCATGCAGATCCATCAACCTCTATAGTCCCCGCACAAACAAAAAATGGGCTGAAAGAGCCCATAAATATTTTTGCCATTTTAGCAAAAATTTAGAATTAATGAAATAGATGCCCGACGAATAATAAAACTTGACGGCAGCGCTCGGTTACAGCCGGTAACGCGGCTTCTTTTAGCGGAGGTTCTGTCAAGCAATTGAGGATTTATTTTCCGCTTACACGTCTTCGGCTCCCCGGACGCCAGATCAATCGCGGACGCACACCCTATTATAACTTGCTACTCAAGGTTTCTTCCATAACCGCTCTGGAAGCAGATTCATCCGGCCAATATGAATGATACAATTTTAACCCAGATGTTTCATAAATTCGTGTGATGATGAGCAGTATTTTGTTTTTCAGGGAGATTCTGTGAAAGAGTGGTGTAGTTATTCATACGCCCGACTGAACAAAATTTCCATGCGAGACAAAAGACCAGCGAGGTGCGCGTCAATTTATGAAGCATTCGGGTTAAATATACCTCTTTTCCAGAAAATACTTACCGGAGCACCCCGTGGCCACGATTAAATCCATCTTGCATGAAACCCGCGTATTCCCACCTGAAGCGGCATTTATAAAGCAGGCCAATCTATCAAGCATGGAGGCCTACCATGCCCTTTGCGACGAAGCCGAGAAAGACCTTGATGCCTTCTGGGGCAAACTGGCGCGTGAGGAGGTCATGTGGCATAAACCTTTCAGCCGGGTGCTGGATGAAAGCAACCATCCCTTCTTCAAATGGTTCGATGACGGCGAATTGAATGTATCCTTCAACTGTCTCGATCGCCATCTCGCCTCTCAACCCGATAAAGCTGCCATTATATTTGAAGCGGATGACGGCAAGATTGCCTTGTCCACCTACCGCGATCTTCATGGCCGTGTGTGCCGGTTTGCCAATGGACTCAAGTCCCTGGGTATCAGCAAGGGCGACCGTGTCATTATCTATATGCCCATGAGCATTGAAGCCGTGGTAGCGATGCAAGCCTGCGCCCGTATTGGCGCGACGCATTCAGTGGTCTTTGGCGGCTTCTCCGCCAAGAGCCTGCACGAACGGATTATCGATGCGGGTGCAGTGGCTGTCATTACCGCTGACGAACAACACCGCGGCGGTAAAATCAACCATCTGAAAACCGCGGTGGATGACGCGATTGCGCTGGGTGGAACCGATTCGGTGAAATCCGTGGTGGTTTACAAACGCGGCAGCGGAGATGTGCAATGGCACGTTTCACGCGACGTCTGGTGGCACGAACTGACTAACGGCAAAAGTGATGTTTGCGAGCCGGAATGGATCGGTGCCGAACACCCGCTGTTTACGCTCTACACCTCCGGCTCCACCGGCAAGCCAAAGGGCGTACAACATTCTTCCGCGGGTTATCTGCTGGGTGCAATCCTGAGCATGAAATGGGTTTTCGACTACAAGCCCACCGATATTTTCTGGTGCACCGCCGATGTCGGTTGGGTCACCGGGCACAGCTATGTGACGTACGGCCCATTGGCGGTCGGCGCGACCCAGATTGTGTTCGAGGGTGTTCCCACCTATCCCGACGCGGGCCGCTTCTGGAAAATAATCCAGGATCATAAAGTCACTACTTTTTATACCGCACCCACAGCCATTCGCTCATTGATAAAAAATGGGCCGGATTTACCGGGAAAATACGACCTGTCCTCGTTGCGCCTGCTCGGTTCGGTCGGTGAGCCGATCAATCCCGAGGCATGGATGTGGTACTACACTGTCGTCGGGCAATCCCGCTGCCCGGTGGTGGATACATGGTGGCAAACCGAAACGGGCAGCCATATGATCGCCCCCGTGCCTGGCGCGGTCCCGCTCAAACCCGGTTCCTGCACGTTGCCACTGCCCGGCATCATGGCCGCCATTGTGGATGAAGCGGGGCACGATATCGAAAACGGCAAAGGGGGGTTCCTCGTCATCAAGCGGCCATTTCCGTCTCAGGCACGTACCTTATGGGGAGATCCGGAACGCTTCAGGAATACCTACTTCCCCAAAGAACTGGGTGGCAAGTACTATCTGGCCGGTGACTCCGCCAATCGCGATCTGGATGGCTATTTCTGGATCATGGGGCGCATTGACGATGTGCTGAATGTTTCCGGCCACCGCTTGGGCACCATGGAGATTGAATCCGCGTTGGTGGCCAGTCCCTTGGTCGCGGAAGCGGCGGTGGTGGGCAAGCCTGATGACATCAGAGGTGAAGCCATCGTGGCGTTCGTGGTGCTGAAAGGTGCGCGTCCCCAGGGTGAGAGCGCGCATAATACCGCTGTTGAATTGCGCAACTGGGTATCTCAGGAAATCGGACCCATTGCCCGGCCCGAGGAAATCCGCTTCGGCGACAACCTGCCCAAAACCCGTTCCGGCAAAATCATGCGCCGCCTGCTGCGCACCCTCGCCAAGGGAGAAGAGATCACCCAGGACATTTCCACGCTGGAGAACCCGGCAATACTTGAGCAGTTGAAACAGCCAATCGCGTAATTCGCGCACACTTCATTTTCCTATGAACAACAATTTGTCTCACAGGGCGAAGACGCTCGCCACGCCCTCCGCCTTGCCCCGCATCACCAATTACGACAACGGTGTCAGCGCTATTGATGCGGACTACTTGCGGCCCGGGCTCGCTGCGATTCACCTGATCGTCGAGGGCAACAGAGCGGCGCTGGTGGATACGGGAACTTCATCTTCCGTTGCCGGCGTGATGGAAGTATTGCGAAAAAAAAATCTTGCCCCTGACGATGTGGCCTATGTATTCGTTACTCACATACATCTCGACCATGCCGGCGGCGCGGGTGAATTCATGCATAGTTTTCCCCGTGCGAAACTGGTGGTGCATCCGCGCGGCGCGCGGCATATGGCTGATCCCACCCGGCTCGTTGCCAGCGCAATGACGGTTTATGGCGAAGCGGAATTCAAACGCATGTATGGCATGATTCGCCCGGTGGATGAAAGCCGCATAGTCGAAGCACCAGATGGCTTCACTCTGGACTTTAATGGCAGGCCATTACTGTTCCTGGATACGCCGGGCCATGCGCGCCATCACTACTGTATCTTTGATAAAAAAAACCAGTCATTTTTTACCGGCGATACATTTGGCCTTTCTTATCGCGAATTTGACGTGGATGGAATGGAATTCGTCTTTCCCACCACCACACCGGTGCAGTTCGACCCCGTGGCTGCCCATGCCTCGATCGAGCGCATCATGAGTTATGATCCAGCCTACGCCTTCCTGACCCACTACGGCCGCATCGGCCACTTGCCGCGCCATGCCGGGGAGATGCATGATCTGATCGATGCCCATGCAACGATAGCCAGGAAGCTGCGCAACGTCCCCGACAGGCATGCGGCATTGGTGGAAGAACTTGGAACGCTGTTGTTACAGCGGATCATCGCGCATGGCTGCAAACTGCCGCAGGAAGAGATTCGTCATCTGCTGAGCCTCGATGTCGGACTTAACGCCCAGGGACTGGAACACTGGCTGGATCAGATGGGGGGTTGAAAATAGGCCGTAGGGCGTCAATAAGCGAAGCGCATTGCGCCGTATGTCAATCTTGATATTCGAGCGTGCCTTTATCGCTTCCTATCTCATCGCTCCATCTGCCTTACCCTCTCAAAAAAACATACCGCCGCAGCAGCAGCCGCATTCAATGATTCCGTACCGCCCGGCATAGGAATGCTGATTTGTTCGCTGGTGGCTTGCAGCAGCACTTCCGACAGCCCCATTCCCTCATTGCCGAATACGAACGCGATCGGGCCGGTTAACCGGGTCTGATACAGACTCAATTTTGCTTTCAGAACGGTGGCAATGACCTTGCCGTTGAACGTTCGCGCCACTTCAGCCAGATTGGACCGTTCGTGTATGCGTAGCAGAAAATGCGCACTCATGGCAGCACGCAGGGTTTTGGGCGACCAGGCATCCGCGCAACCCTCAGACAGGTAGACATCGCTTGCACCTGTGGCGGCGGCAGAACGCAGAATGGAACCCAGATTGCCGGGGTCTTGTATGGCTTCAAGCAGCACGCAAAAGGTTTCATCCCTTCCATCCTTATGCACAGGGATGGTTGCGGCCGGAGGGATCGATATCAGCGCCATGATACCGGTAGGCGTTTTTACCAGGGAGGCCTCACGGAACAATACATCGCTCAGCACAATCACGTCAGCTTCTACCCCGGCCTGCTCAGCCAGAAAGCGTTTTATCTCCGCGTTCTCGCAACCCGACTCGCTTACGATAAGGGTTTTTGGCGAACCTAGCGCAAGATAATAAGCACTAATCAGATGAATGCCATCAAGCAGCGTTAAACCAGTGGTTCTACGTTGCCGCGCGGAATCTTCCAGCTTAATGAATTGCCTGAAGAATGGATTATCGCGGGAAGTGATAGATTTTATCGTCAATCGAGACACTCGAATGGGCGCTACTACAGAACATGTTGTTGACAAAACCTGCAATCACTCTCACCAAACATACAGTGTAGGGCATGAATAAGTTCGTCCTTCTGTTGATTGTTTGATCGAAGGAATCGAATCAAGAATCGAGATCAAATGGGAACGAGATTCCCATCACTCTATTGGAGAGAGATTTTTCTACGTCGTGCCATAAAGCCAAGCAAACCTAAACCAGCTAATAGCATGGCATAAGTTTCAGGCTCTGGTACGGCCGACGCAAATACTACATCAATCAAAACTCGCGAAGTCGGCGAGAAGTTGAGTCCGGCGCCACTATAGCGAATCGTGTCACCATCGAAACTCAGCCCGACCGAGGATGCTGCGAACGTCGAAAGGGGATTTAGGGATACGCCTGCAATAACTGGCAAATTCGGGCCGGAAAAGTCAAAGACATAACCATTGAAGGATCCGTTCGCAGAAGGGGAGCTCACTATATAGTCAAGGTCGATGGTGGAGCTTCCAATATCTATGTTGGAGCCGCTAATGCTAAAACCCCTGATTGTCTGAATTGAACCGGATGTAAACTCGATTCCCGTCCCGACAACTTTTGTGAGTGGTATGGTTATCCGGTCCGATTCTACAGGAGCGGTGCAACAATAAGCCGTCGTGGTTACCTGCGCCCCATCAAAGCCTGCGGCGTCTATATTGGAACTCATGGCAAGTGCAATACTTACAGTGAAAATTAAAACTGTTTTCCGCATTTCAATTCTCCCCCTAAATTAGATGGATTTAGGGAAATGATAGCGCAGTATAACGACAACGGTGTGAACTGAACCTGGCAGCAGTGGCATCATTTAATGGATTTTCGTCCGGTGCAATAGGCTTCGCTCATTGCGCCCTGAATTTTTACGTCTCCTCATTTCCCGCGTCGATCCGCTGGCCGAATAATTCCATCGGAATAGTCTGGTATTTGACCTCCAGAATTTCCAGTTCTTCAACTCCGCCCGGTGCGTGCAGCGTCACCACATCGCCTTCCCGCGCCTTGATCAACGCACGCGCCATCGGTGAAATCCAGCTTATATAGCCTTTTGAGGTGTCAATCTCGTCAACACCCACAATGGATACCGTTTTTTCTTCACCTTTCTGATTGGCGAATATGACCGTGGCACCGAAGAAAATTCTCTCGTCATCTTCCCTCGGTGCGGCGGGATCCACGACTTCGGCCACGTCCAGGCGCCGGGTCAGAAAACGAATACGCCGATCGATTTCGCGCAGACGCTTTTTCCCATAGATATAATCGCCATTCTCCGAACGATCGCCATTCCCGGCGGCCCACGACACCGTCGCCGTCACTTGGGGACGCTCCTTGTTCATCAGCCATAGAAACTCATCCATCAGCCGCGCATGACCACCCGGCGTGATGTAATTTTTGCTACCCGCAGGGATAGAGGGTAAATGATCAATGGCCTCGTCTTCATCCAGGCCGTCGCCCGATTCTGGTTCTTTTATAAATGCTTTATTCATCCGCTAAAAATTTTCTATCCAGTAACAATCCACATAGTCCGACTCTTCCAAATGAACCAACCGCGCATCTCATTGGCACCCTCTCCGCGCCGCACCTCATCGCGGTATGTTTCAGTCCAGAGTGCTGCAAGGATGTTGACGTGTGCCTGCTGACGGGACCGGCCTGGCTGATCTGCCTTACCTTCCTGGTAGGTCGCTACGCACCCATTTACTGGCGGCCGCGAGTTGATGGCAGACCGGGCTAATAACACCAAAAGTTTGTTTAGATTTAGATCAAAAATGACTAGATTGACGTCAGACAAGGCACGAGGAGGCGCATAGTATTCCTACGCAACGACAAGCAACGCGATATGACGAGAATCTAGTCATTTTTTAGCAGCATACGCTGCGCTTCGTATGCGGCACCTAGCAACCCGGCTCTTGGGTTCATGACGACATGCACGGGAATTTCACTCATCAGGGCTGAGAAACGCCCCTTGTCGCAAAATGCCTTCATGAAGCCGCCTTCTTCCAATTTGTCGATGATTTTGGGTGCAATGCCCCCAGCCACATATACGCCACCGCGGCTCAGCGTCGACAGCGCCAGGTTCCCGGCATAAGCACCGTATATTTCAACAAATAAATCCATCGCTCTTACCGCAAGAGGATGCTTATGATTAAATGCGAGATCCGCCACTCGCGCCGCGTCGGTGTCCCCCAGACTGGCTTGCGCCAATTCCGGAGCATCGTTCCGATGATGGAATTCGAGGAACTCGAAAATATTGGTCAATCCCGGTCCGGATAGTAGCCGCTCGACCGATACATGGCCAAATTTCTTCCGTAAATATTGAAGCAAGTGATCCTGTAATTCATCGGTGGGAGCAAAATCCACATGCCCCGCCTCGCTGGGTAACGGTATATAGCGGTCGCCTTGCCATATCAGCCATGCCACGCCCATGCCGGTGCCCGCGCCGAGTACAACACCCATCTCGTTATCGTAAGTCCCTCCCGCCTGCAACGTTACCAAATCGCTCGGGGACAAAATTTGGATGCTCAATGCCACGGCTTTAAAATCATTGATGAGCTTGACGGCGGGAATGGAGAATTCTTTTTCGATTACCGCGCTATCCATCACCCATGGCAAGTTGGTAAGATTTGCTCGCTGTTGCGTGATCGGCCCCGCCACTGCAAAACAGGCAGATGCCGGATTTCCAGCCACTCCAGCCATTGCGACCCCATCCAGAAAATCCCGGAGCATATCGGAAAAATCCGGATAGTCGCGGCTGGGATAGCGGCGTTCGTAGCGTACCTGCATGCAGCCATCTATCGCCTCCGCTGCTTGCAGCAAGACCTTGGTGCCGCCAATATCGGCGCTGACAAAATATTCATTCATGATTCTATCCACCGTTGTGCCGTATCCTGGCGGTAAAACAATACCAGCTGTTCATATACCGCCGGAAAATTTAATTTCACCACCAGCGGCATCTCAAAAAATGCTTCGCTCATCACAGCAAAGAACTCCGCGGGGCTCTCGGCTGCGTAAGGATCAAAATAAGAGCCGGTGCAAGGATCGCTGTCATGATGGATTTGAGAATCGATAACCATTGCCTCTACTGCATCCACCTCCACGCAGAAATCCGCATAGGCTTTGCTGAATACTTCACTCCAGGCTTGCTGGCTCATGTCGGCATGCAGCGGAGGTGATCCGTTGGCGTCACCGTTCAGCATATCGAGTTTGTGAGCGAATTCATGTATGACCACATTGTAGCCGACACCCGCCTCCGCTGCGATGGTATCTTCCCAGGAAAGAATCACCGGCCCGCCGAGCCAGGATTCGCCCGATACCGGCTCGCTGGCGTGATGCACCACGCCAGCCTCATCGGCATATTCGTAATCGCGAATGAATTCACCGGGATAAACAATAACCTCGACCCAGCCGTCGTAGTAATCCAGGTCAAGATTCAGAATCAGAATGCAGGCCTGGGCCGCTATCACCACATGCATCTCCTCGGTGACAACCAGTCCATGTGCCCCGCTTATTTGCTTGGCATGAAGAAACAGCGTGACGCATTCCCGCAAGCGCTTCAGTTCGATCGGACTCAGGCCCTGCAGAAATCTCAGTTGCGCTATCGTTCTTTTCCAGAGATCGTCCGGGATGGATTCGTTATCAAGAATGCGGCGGCGGTACCAGTCTTTGAAGTTCCAGGACATTAAGAAACCTCTGAATCAGTCCCCGAAATTACCAGCAAGGGGCGCGATGGCAGGGTTTTTAAATCAATCCTCATCGGATTCCAGCGCATGCTTGCCTTCCAATTCCGGAACATCCACGTCGACTGCGTCTATTCGCGCAAAGCGCTGGCTGATCTTGCGGCTGGAAATATGCACCTCCTCCACATCCTGGTTGGCTTGACGGATATGATCGGCGAGCTTTTTCATGCGTTCGTCGAAACGCACAAAATCCTTGCCGAGCCGGGAAAGCTCGTGCTTGATGATATGTACCTGTTCGCGAGTCTCCATGTCCTTCAGCACCGCGCGCGCGGTATTCAGCACCGCCATCAGCGTTGTGGGCGAAACTATCCACACCTGCTTCTGCATGGCATAGTCCACCACATCGGAGTGATACGCATGGATCTCGGCGAAAACCGCTTCGGCTGGGACAAACATGACTGCGCCGTCACAGGTTTCCGGCGGCAGGATGTATTTGCCGGCGATATCATCCACGTGTTTTTTCACGTCCGCCTTGAATTGTCTTTGCGCCGATGTCCGGCTGGCTTCATCCGCATCGCGATCGAACATGCGATGAAAGTTTTCCAGCGGAAATTTTGAATCTACTGCCACCATGCCTGTGGGTGGAGGCAGCCGCAAGACACAATCCACGCGGCTGCCATTGGAAAGCGTGTACTGCATGCTGTACGCCGCCACTGGCAAAATATTGCGCACCAGTGCTTCCAATTGCACCTCGCCGAATGCACCGCGCGAGCGTTTGTCGCCCAGCAATTCCTGCAAGCTCACCATATTGGTGGTAAGACTATCTATTTTTTTCTGTGCTTCGTCGATGGTCGCAAGCCGCGTCATGACGCTGATAAAAGTTTCGTTGGTTTTCTTGAACCCTTCGTCAAGGCGCTCGGTGACACGTCCACTGATCTGGTCCAGTCGCGTTTCCATCGTTCCACGCAACTGCTCGGAAGTTTTAGCAAGCGCTTCGGATATTCGGTCACCCTGATTCGCGAGTCCTTCATGCAAATCCTTGAGCATGTCGCGGTGCTTGTCTTCCATCATCCTTGCTTGTTGTCCCAGCAGGTCACGCATCATTGACGAAAGCATACCAAGCCTGATCACCAGAAAAGCCATGGTTACCAGTAGAATGGCGACGGCGGTGATAATCAGCAAGGTTTCAGGCATTATGTATAAAGTATACTGGAGAATCTGATTCGATAGGAGCATGCCGGACTTCGCACGCTTCCACGTTTTTCAACACCTTGTCAAGTCGAGCAGGCTGCCAGAAAACAGTTGTCAGGCACGCATCACCTTGGTGGAAATCCCGTAATGGGGTCATACCGTTCACTTTCCATCTGGTGCCTTTGCCATTTGGTCTGCTGGTGCGTCCCGCGGCGACTCGAGGAACCAGACTCCTGGGTTCTTTTATTCTCTTGTTCAAGCTGCTCTTTCCGGGCTTTTCTGCCCACCCGGCGCCTTTCGTCCGTAGCTTTCTGCTGTTTTATCGGGTCCGTGGCATTCTGCTGCTCCCACGGCCTTACCTCCCACGGCTTCGGTTCCTGACCTTGCTGCTTGCCCTCCAGTCCCAATCCCGGTTGACTATTTTTCTGCGCTTGCTGCCTCGCCGCATTCGTTCCTGGTTCTCGCTGTTTCGAGAAAGCATCTTGATATGCCATGGCGGCGGATTGAAAACCCAGCACGGCAAGGGCGATAAACGCTGTCCAGAAGATTTTCATGTGTACTCCTTTACAATTGATGTTTAGCTTGCGTTTCCGATAAACTAACACCGGTGGGCCAGGGATGATCCGGTTATTTAAAATTTAGCTACATTTACTTATCGACAGATTCCGGCTGTTGCTTGAGGAGGATAACTGATCTTCAGGCCATCCGCTCGTGGCCATGGCGCAGGAGACCGACCACCGGCCGCTTTTTCCCTATGATGTTTGCCCTGCTCTCGTTCACCATTGACGATAGCCGCAAAAAACATTGGCAATAAACCTATGGTGCTATTTCTGCCGGGGGCGCCGCAATGCAGCCGAACCGCGATGCGTTGAGCGCCACATCCGCACGCGCCCACGCCTTCTTGAAACGTGCTTCGATCAATGCCGCCTGGTCGTCCTTCTTTTGCGCGCGTAGCGTCTGCAGCAACCCGTAAAGCGCCCAGCCATTGTTACGATTTCTCCGCAGATCTTCCCAATACACCGTCTCTGCTTCAGCTGCACGCCCTGCTTCCAGCAGAATGGCACCCAACACCAGCCGTGGGGAAGACTGCCATTCCGACGGCTCCGTGTAAACCAGCGCATCCTCCAGACGAACCGCCCGGTCAAGATGTGCGATGGCCGAATCGAACTGTCCACGGGCGGTGGCAATCTCGCCAGCAAGCATCTCGGGACCGATACTCAATACGTCGCGTGCGGTATTTAGCGACATAAGCGGCCAATCCAGCGACCCATTTTTCATGATCCCGCGCAACGCTTCCAACTCCTTCTCGGCCTGCGGCAACTGCCTGGTTGCCGCGAACGCCAGGCCGCGCACATAATGCCAGCCCCCCTTAAGGAAAGCGTTTGTAGCCGGTGGCGGCGGTTCCTGCAGAATCTCGTTCCACTTCCCGAACTTCGCGTATGCCCAATACGGTGTGACACGGAATATTCCCGTTCCCGGCACAGCCTCCAGTGCCGCATCATCTATCGTGCCGGCCACCTTTCGCGCCGATTCGATCGCAAGCCGGCTTTGCCCATCCATCGTAGCGGCAAACCACAGAAAGTGAATGTTATGGGGAGTGTACATAATGGGGTACATTCCCTGCACATGGCTATGCGACAGATACTCCTCATCAGCCGCGATGGCAAGCTGATTACTCTTTATCGCGTCGGCATAGCGGCCCACGCGCTGATAGATATGCGACGGCATGTGCACTGCATGTCCGGCCGCCGGCATCAGCGTAAGAAGGGTATCGGCCGCCTTCTCCGCCCGCTCGGGCGTACTCGTCGGCTCGACGAGGTGGATATACATATGCACCGCACCCGGATGTTTGGGGTTGCGCCGTATCACGTTCTCGGTAAGCGCGACAATTTCGGCGGTCCCTCCGATCGGATAACCGTCCCGCATCCAGTAACCCCAGGAGTTGAGATCCATCATCGCCTCGACATAGAGCATCGCAATGTCAGGATCATCCGGAAAGCGTGTATGGACTTCCCGCATCGCATCCGCATAAGCCTTATTGTTCGCCTTGCGCTGCTCGGGGCTGCCGGTATAACGTTTTTCCAGCGCACTGATAAGCGCCTGCTCGCGCGGAGATGCCTTCGCCATGAGCGAGGCAGCCTTCCGTACGAGATCCAGAGCCGTCGCCTCATCCTTCGGCTCCATCATTGCGTTGATGTTGGGTCCAAGCACAAGCGCCTGGCCCCAGTATGCCATCGCAAGCGAGGGCTCGAGCCGCGCCGCCTCCCGAAACGAGCGGCCCGCCTCGGCATGATTGAACGCGTAGGAGAGATTCAGTCCCTGGTTAATGAATTGCTGGGCTAACTTGTTCCTGGTGCTGACCGGGAATGCGTGTGACCCAAGATTTAACAGTCTGGGTGTAGCCTGATCATCCTGGACCGCCTGCGCATAATGCTTGTGGACAGCCCCGGATACCGTGGATGCCGAAGCATTCTCGCCCGTATGAGCGAATGTACCGGTAACCCCGCCTGCCGTCACCGCCAGCCCCAACATCATGCTATGAAGTATGCGCAATTGCATGGATATTCCCTCCTGATTCTTGACTATCCTGCACCCGGTCGATGACGCAGTTCCGCGAGGCGCGCCAGACCGAAATGAACGAAAGCCAGGGCCGCCAGCACTGGCGCAAACAGATTGAAAAATGGTATGAATTGTACCAGACCGGTTAGTAGACCCAGGCCCCAAAGCGACGGGCGACAGGTTAAAAATATCGTCCCCATCTCTTCGCGGCGCGCGTGCTCTGCGAGCGCATCATAACGGAACAAACGCTGGTTCAGATATGCCGCGGCAATAAATGGCACAACTACCCCCGCGCCGACCAGCCACAATGGAATGGTGGCAAGCCATATGGCGATAAAGATGCCGATGGCGAGCAGGGCATTGAGCAGGCTCCCTGTAATGCCGCTGTTATTTTCACGTTCAAGTTGCGGGTAATCACGATCCGCTACCAGATGAACCAGCGCTGGCATGGCGAACAAGGCGGTAATCACCAGCGCCGTAATAAAAACCAGCGGCACAAAAAGAATCAGATGTGCCACACCCTGAATTCCATATGCAATCCACCTCGGTTCTACGCCTTCAAGCCAGGTTTGAATGCCGATCGCCGTGAGTCCGCTTGCGATCCATCCCGAGAAAGTGCTCCAGAAAACCACACCCAGAATAAACCACAGCAAAGCGGCCACCAGGATTGGCCAGATGACAATCCACAAGACCTGAAACCGGAACAAATCGCGGAAGGCGCGCGAAAGCGCATCGAGTACGGGGATCATGGATAATTCTCCTTCGCAGGGCGAAACTCATTGAATCATTGAATTCCACTTCCGCATCGCGGATCCGCCTCGTAGGCAAACGCATTGTACCAAGTGGTCCGCTCCCAGATTTCCTTGCACACCTCGGCGCAGACTTCCCGCTCGAACCCGCACATCCCGCCCAACTTGAAACGCGCCGTATAGGCACCTGCGGCTTCCCCGCCTTTAAGTTCGATAACAACGCGTGCATTTTGTTCAAAGATGCGCAGTTGATAAGTGTTGGTGAGATCCTGATAGAATTTCCTGGGAATGACGAATTCCTTGCCGTCGATAGAAACAAGAAAAACCTCGGTGATAAACCGGGGAATACCTCCGTCGATGCCCCACATGCCTGCATCGGCTTCCCAGCACTCGCCGCTCTTGCATGGGCGCTCCCGGAATGAAACGGTAACTCTCTTGCCGGAGGGCAGCACGGATATTTTCTCGTGCACAAACGGAACGGCTTCCGTGTACGCCAGGGCATCCAGGGATACGAAGGACAATGCAGCGGTGAAGCTGAAAAGCAGTACTTTCAGAAGACTTAACATTACTCAGACGATACGGCTACGCTATCTCGATGAATATCTTTTCGGTCTCGGACGCAGCCTTCAATTTAGTGAAAAGCTGCTCGAAAGCGAGTCGGCTTTGGCCGATGAATCCCGCGTCCTTCGTCTGACCTACCAGTATACATCCCTCCGTATCCGCGGCTGTATTTCCGGGATGTATCCGCACCCCCTCAAAGTTGGGCACATTCAGAAAAAGTGGCAGCAGGCGGCCAAAACGCTGTGAGTGGTTAATAATGATTTCATAGCGTCCCGCAGGGATGGCCGTCTTCCCCCTGATCTTGACCGGCCTGACTTTATCTTCCAACGTGTAGCACTCAAACTGATCATCCACGTATAGCTTGCCGATCGTACTATTCTCCAAAAAATCTGTTCTCTCTACCCGTATTTCCATTTTCATCTCTCCTTTTTTATTATGCGGCAGGAATGATGTCGTCCCATTTCCTTCCCGCGCTTTATCCTCGTCCTTTAAAAATAGTATATATTTGAATTGTTTTCACTATTTTTGTCTGGCTATTACTGGATCAATGACATAGAACGTAAAGGAGTTAAGCAGATGTACCATTGCCAGCCACCTTTGGACTGGTATCAAGAAAACAACGACAGGATGGGCGGGCGGGGAATATTTTCGCCTTGAATTGCGGACGGCAAGGTCAAGAACCTTCCGGTTCAAAAAGGTGACAAAACTTATGCTCGCCGCCAAGCGGTGCCCTGAGATCCATCTTCCAGAATAATGCCGGCATCCAGCAATTCCTTGCGGATACGGTCGGATTCACCATAATCTTTATTGGTACGGGCGATGAGGCGCTGTTGAATCATTTGTTCAATGCGTTCCTGGGTAAAGGCAGGATCTCCCATGATCACGGTATCCTGGAGATATTGCTGCGAATCCTGTTGCAGCAGCCCCAGTACACCGCCCAAGGCTCTCAGCAATGCCACATCCACGGGTAAACCGGTCTTGTTAATTTCGTTGGCAAGATCAAACAGTACAGCGATGGCATCCGGGGTGTTGAAGTCGTCGTTCATCGCTTCCCTGAAACGCCGTGCCGGAGCCTCGCTCCAGTCTATCGCCTCGGCAGACTCGCTTATCTCACCTCCTTGCTCACTTCCTTTCAGGGCCGTGTAAAGCCGGTCGAGCGCACGTTTGGCATCCTCCAGATGCTGGTCGGAATAGTTCAGCGGGCTGCGATAATGCGCACGCAAAATAAAGAAACGCACCACTTCCGGTTGGTAGCGATCAAGTATTTCACGTACAGTGAAAAAATTGCCCAGCGACTTGGACATTTTCTCATCATCGACACGCACGAAACCGTTGTGCATCCAGTAGTTGACGAAAGGATGATCATGCGCGCCTTCGCTTTGCGCAATTTCGTTTTCATGATGCGGGAACTGCAAGTCCTGACCCCCGCCGTGTATGTCGAAATGCTCGCCCAGAAAATGTTCGCTCATTGCCGAGCATTCGATATGCCAGCCGGGACGCCCCCTGCCCCAGGGCGAATCCCACCAGGGCTCGCCGGGCTTGGCGGCTTTCCATAACACGAAATCCAGCGGATCTTTCTTGTGTGGATCGATGATCACGCGCTCCCCCGCTCGCAAATCGTCAAGCGATTTCCCCGAAAGCTTTCCATAACCCGGAAATCGATGCACAGCATAATATACATCGCCATTGGCTGCGGCGTAGGCGAGACCCTTATCCACCAGGGTATGGATCATGGCGACCATTCTTTCCACATGCCCGGTAGCTCGCGGCTCGCAAGTAGGTGGCACGACCCCGAGCGCGGCGGCATCTTCCTCCATCGCCTGAATAAAACGAGCGGTCAGGGTTTCGATGGGCTCATTGTTTTCCTGCGCACGTTTGATGATTTTGTCGTCAATATCAGTGATGTTGCGCACATAAGTGACATCAAGGCCGCTGGCCCGCAACCAGCGCACCACCATATCGAATACCACCATCATGCGTGCGTGACCGAGATGGCAATAATCATAGACCGTTATGCCACAGACATATATTCTAACGCTGCCGGGCGTCAGGGGAACGAAATCCTGTTTTTCTCTTACGAGCGAATTATGAATCTTGAGCATCTGGCGAGATTGTGAAATAGACGGGCTTCTTGGTAGAATCGGCAGGCATCTTGGCGGAAGCCAGAATATTCCGAGCTGGCTCAACAAAAACCGGAGCAGTATAGCACAATGAAATCGCTAAATTTTCACCGGGCCAATGCGTCCATGACCGCCTGTGCCGTCGTCTTGCTGATGGCGGCTGCCGCCACGTTTGCCGATGAAAGCGAGGAAGTTGCCAAACTTTATAAGCAGGGTAATCTGGGCAAAGCGCTGGAACAAGCAGATGCCTATCTTGCCACCCGGCCCAAGGACGCCCAAATGCGCTTCCAGAAGGGGTTGATCCTTACCGAGCAAAACAGGATTGCCGATGCCACCAAGGTATTTTCTTCACTATCGGAAGAGTATCCGGATCTGCCCGAGCCCTATAATAATCTTGCCGTGCTTTACGCCAGCCAGGGCCAGTATGACAAGGCCAAGAGTGCGCTGGAAGCAGCGATACGCACGCATCCCAGTTATTCCACCGCACATGAGAATCTCGGTGACATATACGCCAAGATGGCGAGTCAGGCATATGGCAAGGCTTTACAGCTGGACAAGAGTAATGCCACCGCGCAGACCAAGCTCTCAATGATCAAAGAGTTGGTCACGACGAACCGCCCCAAAGGCGTTCAACCCGCCGCCCTGCCAGCAGGCAAGCCATCGGTAACAGGCCCGGAAAAAATTGCCGAAAAATTGCCGGAGAAGGTTCCGGACAACATTTCGGCAACCGCCGAAAAACCGGTGCCCGAAAAAGCTCCTCTTGCTGAAAAACCAGCTTCGGAAAAACCAGCAGTCGCGGATAACGACTCCAAAGAAATCCTTAAGGCAATCAATGCCTGGGCCAAGGCATGGTCGGATAAGGATGCCAGCACGTACCTCGCATTTTACGCAAGCGACTTCCATACCCCCCGTGGCACCTCACGCCCAGCATGGGAGAAAAGCCGCCGGGAGCGCATCGGCAAGCCAAAGTCTATCCATGTCGAAATCACCCATCCCAAAATCAGCTTCACCAATGCCGCGCACGCCACGGTAAGCTTCAGGCAATCGTATCACTCGGATGCGATCAAAAGCACCACCACCAAAACCATTGAGATGGTCAAGACAGGGGAAAAGTGGCTGATACAACAGGAGCAGGTCGGACGATGAAATCGCAAAATTGCCTTGTTTCCCTGAAACGGGATCGTCTATCCGTAAAAACCACGATTACCACAGCCGCACTGGCAGCATACTGTCTCGCAATCCCCGGCGTACTCGCAAGTGAAAACTCAATCTTGACGGAACTCCCCATGGCCGGGCCGGAAACGGCGCTCGTCAAAAGCTTGCAGGAAATCGCGGAGAGCCGCATGGATTCCGCTTTGAACGGAATCGAGCAATTACTCAAGACCAACCCCAATTTCCGGCTTGCGCAATTGATCAAGGGTGACCTGCTGCTGGCTCGTGCCCGCCCCATCAATAATATGGGCGATACGGGAGGAATACCACAACAGGACATTGCCGATCTGCGTGAGGAGGCGCGCGCCAGAATGCAGCATCACCGGGAATCGGTCCCGCGTAATGCGACACCTAAATATCTGCTGCAAATGCAGCCGGAGCAAAAATACGCAATCATTGCCGATACCCGCAGATCCCGGCTTTATATGTACCAGAATGTTCGTGGGGAAGCCCGCTATCTTGCCGATTATTACATCAGCAGCGGCAAGAATGGCTCACAGAAACTGAAGGAAGGTGACAAGAAAACGCCTGTCGGAGTGTATTTCATCACTGCCAATCTGCCACGTGAAAAACTTACGGATTTCTACGGCAGCGGCGCATTTCCTATCAATTATCCCAACGAGTGGGATAAGCGCCACGGGCGCAATGGTTATGGCATCTGGCTGCATGGAACGCCCTCAAACACCTACAGCCGCCCGCCTCGCGCCAGCGATGGGTGCGTAGTACTCTCCAATCAGGATCTGAATGCGGTGGGTGCGACCTTGCAAGTCGGCATCACTCCCATCATCATCAGTGACGAAATGGAATGGGTAAAACCTGATGATACGGTCATACTCCGCAACAAATTGACGCAAAAACTGGAAAGCTGGCGGCGTGATTGGGAGAGTGGGAATATCGAGGCATATATCAGGCACTATGGACGGAATTTCTCCAGCGGCGACCAGGGCCTGGCTGAATGGATACAGCACAAACGCCAGGTAAATGCCGCCAAAAGCTGGATCAAGGTGGGTATCAGCAATGTCGGCATGTTTCTTTACCCCGGCAGGGACGACCTGGTAGTCGTCAATTTCGATCAGGAATATTCCAGCAACAACCTGTCCAACAAAATGAAAAAACGCCAATACTGGATGAAGGAAAACAAAGAAGGCTCATGGAAAATTATCTATGAAAGTGCGGCATAGTTTCAGTATTATGATAAAAATAATCGATTGATTTCCCTTTTTTACAGGCAGCCCATGCATATCATCAAACTTCTCACTGTTCTCTCACTTCTTTTCAGTACTATCACAACGGCTTACGCTGCCAATCCCCAGGTTGAAATCAAGACCAATTTCGGCACTATAGTGCTGGAACTCTATCCGGATAAAGCACCGAAGACGGTAGGAAATTTCTTAAGCTACGTGAAGGATGGTTACTATACAGGCACCGTGTTTCACCGGGTCATCCCTGGATTCATGATTCAGGGCGGCGGCTTCGATAAGACCCTCAGACAGAAGCCTGCAAGACAACCCGTTGAGAATGAAGCGGCCAATGGCCTCAGGAACGAGATCGGGACCGTTGCCATGGCCCGCACGTCGGATCCGCATTCGGCCTCGGCACAGTTTTTTATCAATGTCGCCAATAACGCTTTTCTTAACCATACCGCGCCTACGCCACAGGGCTATGGTTATACCGTATTTGGAAAAGTCGTGAAGGGAATGGAGATCGTCAACAAGATCGCAGACGCGCCCACCGGTCCGGCGGGACCTTTCCCAAGCGATGTCCCTAAGGTAACCGTGGTCATCGAAGAAGTCAGACTCATCGCGGCGGAACCCTCTGCCGCAGCCAGCACCCCCACCAAATAAGGACAAACATGATCAAATTGCATACCAATCACGGCATCATTTCACTTGAACTCGACAGCGAGAAAGCGCCATTGACCGCCCAGAATTTTATCGACTATGTAAACAGCGGACATTATGACAATACGATATTCCATCGCGTGATTGATGGCTTCATGATTCAGGGAGGCGGTTTTGAGCCGGGCATGAAGCAGAAACAGACCCGCGCGCCGATTCAGAACGAGGCCGCCAATGGGCTCAAGAACGAAAAATATACCGTCGCCATGGCACGCACCTCCGATGTACACTCCGCTTCCGCACAGTTTTTCATCAATGTCGCCGATAATAATTTTCTCAATTACACTTCATCGACTTCTCAGGGTTTTGGCTATTGTGTATTTGGCAAAGTCACGGAAGGCAAGGATGTGGTAGACCAGATCAAGAAAGTAAAAACGGCCGATCGAAGCGGGCACCAGAACGTGCCTTTGGAGGATGTGGTGGTGCAGAAAGCGGAAGTCGTTCAATAGCGGAATCGTTGCGGGGGGTCCATGAACAAAAATTTTCTTTCATTCTGCCTTGCCGCGGTGCTGGGCATATCCTCCGCCATGCTCCATGCCCTCCCCTTTGCCGACTCCGTGATCAGTTTCAATGGGGGCGCCGGTTTCGGGATTGACGATGGAATTATCGACGGAGAGGGTATTGATGACCTGCAGGCGGTAACGGCTGCGATAAAGGCATTGGACGGAACAATAGTTGCCCTGGGCGGCGCCACGGGGACTCCAGGTACTATCACCATGCGTTTCAGCAGTGGCGAGGTGCTTGACGGAGCCGGCCCGGATCTCCGGTTTTACGATACTTTCAGCTTTCTGGACGGATTCAGTCTGGATATCAGCGCTAATGGATCCAGCTTCATTCACGCGTTTTCCCTTGCCGGAGATCTGTTGAATTTCTCGTGCTCTCCCGCATTCCCGTGCATTACGAATGTGGACATATCCGGGACGGGACTCAGCGAGATCAGCTACCTCAGGCTAACCGCGTCGGGCAACAGCGGGCAAGGTTTTCCCGAAGCCTATACACTCGATGCCGTGGAAGCACTTAATTTCCGTTCCTCCGCCGTCGTTCCCGAACCGGGAATACTTGCTTTGATTGGCCTGGCCGCCACCGCACTAGTGGCTATACGCCGCCGGAAGTATTGAGGAATCAGTCGCCGGGGTTCTCTGAATACGTATGACAAAATATTTTATCGGGAGAAATCATGTCCATTTTTCGACTTCTTGCAGCCATATCAATCAGTCTATGGTTAGCGGTGCTCAGCGGGTGCGCAACCACCACCACAGGTGGGGCGGTTGGGGCCAACCGCTCTCAGCTCATGCTTATTTCCTCGGAGCAATTGGAGCAGACAGCGGCGCAGGGTTATACCAAGATGAAAGCGGACGCAACAGAAAAAGGCGCGCTGAACCAGGATAGCAAGCTGCTGCAGCGAGTGCAGGCCATAGCCCGCCGGATCGAACCGCAAACCGGCGTATTCCGTCGGGATGCGCCCGGCTGGAAGTGGGAAGTCAATATTATTGATAGCAATGAGCTCAATGCTTTCTGCATGCCCGGCGGCAAAATCATGTTTTATTCGGGACTGATTAATCGCCTGAAGCTGACCGATGAGGAGATTGCGGTCGTAATGGGGCATGAAATTGCCCATGCCCTGCGCGAGCACTCACGTGAACAGGTCTCCCAGGCGATTGCCGCACAGGCCGCCATGGGCGTTGGATCGGCATTGCTTGGCCTCGGTCAGAATGCGGCTCAACTCGCCAATGTTGGTTATGAAGCGCTGATAGCCACCCATTTTAGCCGTACTGACGAGGCGGAGGCCGATCGTATCGGTCTGGAGCTGACCGCCCGTGCGGGTTACAATCCACGCGCCGGAATAACCTTGTGGCAAAAGATGATGAGCGCTAACGACGGCTCGCAGCCACCCGAATTTCTGAGCAGCCATCCAGCCGACTCAACCCGGGTTCAGCAGATTGAATCATTGCTGCCAATCGTTACACCTCTCTACCAGGCTGCACGCCGCTGAAGCTGAGTCGTATTGCAGGTTGTGTAAAAATCACGATCGTTTTTAATTCTGCGATAAGAGTTCACATTTACAAATTCCGGGCCGATCAAACTAAACGGGCCGTGTGATATACGGCCCCGTTAGTGGTACAACTATTTATCCTGAATCCGGTAGTAAGCAGGGTAAAGTGTGCGGATCTTGGGATATCGGAAGACATAACGAATCACTCACCAATGTGCCGCAAAAACCTTGCCATCCATCCCATAGCAAGCTCACCCAAAAGGTGAGAAGCCGGTCACATTACCTATAACCCGGAAGGATAAGTTTCATCCATTTCCCCTGGTCTTTTATGGGCGAATGATGGTAACGGTGTCACAGCTTCTGTTTCATCGATATGGATCATGAAATCGAATTGCCGTGGCAGGGATGTGTAGAAGTAGTGACTCATGCGCTCCGTTTCAGGCCGATAGATGACGCCGATGGCCCGCTGTAGTCTCTCATCTCTGAGCATATCGGTTGTGTCGGTTCTTCCTCGCAGGTCGAGAAAGAAATTCCGCTTTCCAAGCTGCGAGAAAATCTCTTCATAACTGCCGGACAATGGCTCGCGGATCGTCTTTGTTTCCACTGGTCCATCCCAGTCTGAAGCAGCGGTCACTGTGCCTCGGCTGGTTGAGAACCCAATACAAAGCGCCCTATCCCCGTATTTCTCACTGACCAACTGGCCGATATTAATTTCACCCCGCCGCCCCATATCGGTTGCCGTCGCATTGCCCAAATGAGAATTATGAGCCCAGACAACAATTCGCGCCTCGCGCGCCTGCTGGAGACTCACGTAAGCGGCAAGTTTCTCCAGCGTTTCGAACATATGCCGGTCTCTCAAGTTCCAGGTGTTAGGTCGTCCTCTGAACATTGCACGATAGTATTCTTCGGCATTTTTTATCAGCTCGGCATTCTGCTGCGCCGAAAAATATTCATTTTTGGCAAAAGCACCATCGCATTCGATATAGAGACGCGCTTTCTGTTGCAGTTGTATAAGCTGGGTGATGACTTCCTGCTCACAGGAATCCCATCTACCTGAGGCAATGGCATAGCCATATGCCTGCGGATCATTGATAAACTGGCCAAAGCACGCATAGCGCCCCCGTGCAGCCTCCGCTTCTTTCGGGTCGATCTTGTCCAGATACTCCAGCACCGCCTCCATGGAGGTCGTCATGCTATACAAATCAAGACCGTAGAAACCGACGGGTTTCATTGGCCCCCTCTGCTCCATTTGAGCCTTCCGGCCTACCCCGCCTTTAGCACTCTTGCTCCCTTCGTTGAAATCGTGCAGCCACTCGACGAATGCCCGAACCTCGGTATTGCGCCACATCCAGGTAGGAAACCGTTCAAAGCCCGATAGAGCCGCATCCGCATCCACATCGTCCGGCTGGCCCGATACATAACGGTTAACCCGGTAAGCATCCGGCCAGTCGGCTTCAACGGCAATAGCGTCGAAACCTTCCTCCACGATGAGGCGCCGGGTGATTTCAGCACGAATCCGGTAAAACTCCGCGGTTCCATGAGTGGCTTCACCGATCAGGACGAATCTTTTCTCCTTGGCGTTGCCCGAAGCATTCCCCCGGACGGCCTGTATTATCGCGTCATAGTCACTCTCGAAACCCGGCAGAGATTGAGCCTGTCTTTCCAGCACATCAATCAATTTATGATCAAAATTGAGGCTAGACATACGCCCTCACTCACTGGAGAAAAACCAGTTTCGGCGGAGAATCTACGAATATAGAGTTCGCCCAAGGTTTGTTGTGACATTGTTTAGAAGCGCCAGCACGTCCTCATCCGATGTCTGGGAAAAATCGCTATACCATTGTCCGACACCGTAAAAAGGCTCTGGCGCGTGCAGGCATATAAACTCATCCGCTTCTTTACCGATTTTGCCGCAGGTGGATGCCGCACCAACCGGAACAGCCACAATGATCCGTGCCGCGCCCGCCTGACGGAGGGATGCAATCGCAACACGCATGGTCGCACCCGTAGCCAGACCGTCATCGATGATAATGATTGTTTTCCCTTCTATACCTGGCGGCGCTTTACCCTGGCGGTAGAGCGTGTTGCGTCTTTCCAACTCGGCCTGTTCCCTGGCTACGATGCCATCAATAACCGTCTCGTCAATATTGAGAAGATCAATAATATCTTGATTGAAAATACGGATACTCTTCCCTGCCAGCGCACCTAGCGCCAATTCTTCGTGTCCCGGCACACCAAGTTTGCGGACAAGCCACAGATCCATCGTCGCAGACAGGGCTTTCGCCACTTCATAAGCAACAGGAACACCTCCCCGCGGCAGCGCCAGAATGAGGATATCGCTTCTACCGGTATAACCGGATAGTGCATCCGCAAGTCGCTTCCCAGCTTCTGTTCTGTTTGCGAAACGGTAAAAGGTAGTCACCACCCGATTGATCTCCCCGGCTATTTCAAGTGATCGCGGAACCATTGGGCCGCCAGAAACGCGGCGGCTTCAAGCGTACCGGACTCTTCAAACAGATGCGTTGCATTGGGCACAATTTCCAGTTTTGACTGGGCATTGAGCTGCGCAAGTGCCCATTTATTGAGATCCAGAACCTGAGGATCGTTTTCTCCCACGATCAGCAATACAGGCGCCGTAACGTCCCGCAGATAATCCCCGGCCAGATCCGGCCTGCCGCCACGTGAAACGACAGCCATGATATTTTCCGGACGCCGCGCCGCGGCAATCAGCGCGGCGCCAGCCCCGGTACTGGCCCCAAACCAGCCGATTTTCAACTGTTTCATCTTCGCTTGATCTTGCAACCATGCCGCGATATCAACCAGCCTGCCCGCCAGCATTGGAATATCGAAGCGCAGATGACGTGTCCGCAAATCGATGATCTCCTCTTCTTCCGTCAGAAGATCGGCGAGAAGTGTGGCAAATCCATATCCGTTCAGCGTTTCCGCAACATAACGGTTTCGGGTGCTGTGCCGGCTGCTGCCACTCCCATGAGCGAAGGCAATAATGGCTTCCGCGCCCGCAGGTACAGTTAAATCCGCACTCAACAGCACACCACCCGCCGGTATGCGTAGAGCCGTAGTCTCGTGAGCGTCATGCATCGAACGGGTGGGCATAGGATTTCTTATAATCCCAATTTTATGGAACAGGCGGACAGGGCAATCAAGATAGGCATCAACTACGTTTTACTGATTGTCCAAACGAATGGAATGAAATAACTTTGATGGAAGTTCCGTGCGATTTCCGTGCGATTCCGAACATAGCTGGATGTTTCTTATTGCGGAACCGGCATGACGGAACTCGGTTGATATTTAGGCCACCGGAATGGGATTGCGGCTGCCCAGCACGCAAAAATCACGGAAATTGTCATTGGCTCGTACTATTATTTAAAGGGCGGTACAGATTTCTTTCTCAATTTTTATAGGGAGCAAGTAAAAATGAAAACGATTTACCGGATCTACCCGGCGATAGGAGTTGCGCGGATAGGAAACAGCGAGACCGGCTATTTCCTGGGTCCGGAATCTCCAGGCATCGTGCCGGAGGGACCTTATCGTGACGATTCATCACCGGGGAAAATAAAACCGCAAGGTGTCCGGTTCCGAATCTATAAATTCACCCGCGATGAGTTTGGGAAGGAATCGCTCAACAACGAGGTTATGCTGGATAAGAAGACAAAAATCACCTGGAGCGTTCATCTTGCCAATAGCAAAGCGGCGGGAGGAAATTTCCCCCCAGGGGGTCCGTCTTCTTCCCCAAGAAATGCTGGTTACGACCGCGCCGGATTAGTGGTGGATGCTTCGTTGCAATCGGTATCCGGGAAAAGTAAAACTGCTTTGGCGCTAAGTGGAGAAATTCACTTCATTAGAAACGGAAATGTCGAAGGTAGTGAAAAGGTTGAGCTTGGACGGCTCCTTACCGATGAAAAAGGTCGACTCATCGTTGTTGGCGGCCCAGGCAAATCAGGCTCTCCAACCGGCCGGGGCCTGGATAGTTTCGCAAACAATGATGGCTGGTATGATGGCGTTTCCGATGGTCCTGTAAGCGCTGTGGTGGAAGTCGATGGTGAAACACCCGTCACGGCGGAAGGGGGTGCATGGGTTGTGGTTGCTCCCCCGTCATATGCCCCGGGCATCGAAAACGTCACAACCTGGTATGACCAGGCGCTAAATGTCGCCGCGAGGAATTTCTCGCCGCGCCTCGTAAAAAATGTGCCCTCATTTACACGGGATATCTATCCCATCCTGAAGCGAACAGTCATGCTGCATTGGGTGGTCGAGCAGGAAAATCGTCATCATGGCGCTGCTGGCAACTTTCTGAATATTGCGCGATTGAGTAAGTTGGCGGACAAGAGTGAAAACGGAAAGTCCGCACGCGAATCGGTCTTCAGGTGGTTGATGAAACCGAATACGCGTGTCGATCCCAATACACCACCGCCACAGCTTCCGCCGGCCATGCCAAAAGTGAATAGTGGCCTCGATCCGGACAACCCCGAGCAGGGCGAATACACGGCACTGACGGAGTATCAGTACACCATGATGGAAAAATGGTCGCAGGGCAATTTCGAAGCCGACTGGACGGCGGAGCCGGTACCCGTTCCGTTCGATGAATTGCCGCTGAAACTAAGACCCGATGCCCTGACGCGAGCATCATTGGAAGGTTGCATTGGCGCGCCATTCTTTCCCGGTATCGAGGTGACCTACGTTATCGCGCAGGCTGCGACCTACGAAGGATCATTTCGAATCAAGCACACCCTCCCTCCCGGGTTTCTGACCGAACGCATGGCATTGCCCTGGCAGGCCGACTTTCTGGCTTGCGGTGAGCTATGGTGGCCCGCCCAGCGCCCGGTCGATGTCGTTACCGCATCGGGGCGGATTCAGCCATTCTCGCGAGGCATCCAAGACTATGGGGATATGGTCCGGTGGTGGACGGAACTTGGTTTTATTGTAAAGAAAGGCGAAAAATTTGTTGAGGATGAACGTAATCCCATAGATGGCCAGTCTTAGCAGATAACAGATAGGAAGGTCAGCCTTGAGGCTGTTTGAAAACGGAGGGGTCGAGCTGATATCTTTGGAGAAGTTTATAGAATTCGGTGCGATTGCGTTTTGCGAGACGCGCTGCCTGGGTCACGTTGCCACCCGTGATTTTGAGCACGCGCACCAGATAATCTCTCTCGAAACTCTTGCGCGCATCCTCGAAAGAAACGAGTTGCTCCTCTTCTTTATGCATGGCATCGTACACCAGGACCGGTGAAATCAGGGGAGCGGTACTCAAGGCAACGCACTGCTCCACCACATTCATCAGTTGCCTCACGTTACCGGGCCATGAAGCACCCACCATCATTTCCATTGCCTCGGGAGAGAATCCATTGATATTCTTATCGTATTTCACGGAAAATGTACCGAGGAAATGATTTGCCAGCAAAGGAATATCCTCCCGCCGCTGCGACAAGACCGGAATGGTTAATGCCACGACATCCAGTCGGTAATAGAGATCTTCCCGAAAACTGCCGTTAGCGATTTCGACCTTGAGATCACGGTGAGTCGCGGAAATAATGCGGACATTCACAGGAATTGTCTGCATGGACCCAACCGGGCGCACTTGCCTTTCCTGGAGAACGCGCAATAATTTGACCTGGAGCAAAAGCGGCATGTCTCCGATTTCATCCAGGAACAGTGTCCCTTTTTCTGCTAACTGCAACAAGCCCTTGTGATCCCTCACAGCACCTGTAAACGCTCCCTTGACGTGTCCGAATAATTCGGATTCCAGCAATTGCTCCGGAATCGCCGCGCAATTTATCGCCACAAATGGATAATGGCGACGTTTTGATGCTTCATGTATGGCGTGAGCAAACAGTTCCTTGCCAACACCACTCTCACCATAAATCAGTACACTTGCATCCCCTTCCGCCACCAGTCCCGCTTTGGTGAGAAGATCCTCCATTACCGCACTTTGCGTAATAATAGTCTTGGACCACGATGCTTGTGACGTCTCGTTCTGTCCCGCAGTGCCGGGGGCAAGCCTGAGCGCTTGGCTAATGTTAGCCAGTAGTGTCTTGCTGTCAAAAGGTTTGGCGAGATAGCCGAATACGCCCCGCTGAACAGCTGCCACCGCATCGGGAATGGTGCCATGCGCTGTCAGGATTATCACTGGCAAGGTGGGCAACGTGCGGTGAATTTGTTCGAATAGCGCCATCCCATCCATACCGCTCATCTGCATATCGCTAATGACGAGTTGCGGGCGCGATACATCCAGATAATTAAGTGCCATCTCCGCGCTTGGCACGGCTTCCACTTTGTAGCCAGCGGCGGTAAGCCGGATCGTGAGTAATTCCAGCAGATCGGTATCGTCGTCGACGATGAGGATTCTTGGATTGGAGTCAGGCATATTTTTTTGAAGGTTTACAGTTCTCTGAGAATGAGATTTTTTTCCATGCTTTTAATGGCCTCAATCTGATTTTGTAAAGTTTCTGTACGTTTTTGCTCTTCTTTCAATTTTAGTGATAATTCATCCACGCTATTGCTTAACCGTTGCTGTTCCGTGAGAAGTGCCGCCAGCAGGTTTCTGAAACTTTGCAAACCCGTTGCCGGTTTTGCATCGCGTGGCCATTCGTTAAGCAGATAAAGCGCTGAAGTGGTGTCACGGAAAGGAGTGTTGGGCAAGATAAGAAGCAATATCAGCCTGGCTCGATTTGCATCGCTTTTGTTTTGTACGAAATTCTGTTTTACCTTGTCGTACACGCGAGCAAGGTCCGCCGCGGGCTGCTTACGCAAGGCATCGTAGTATTGCATCAGATCTTCCATCTGACCGGTTACGATTAAGTCGAATGGCAACGGCTCTGCAGGTTGCTGATTTTCAGGAACAGTGGAACAGGCGGCCAGCAACGCCAATATAACTACCGGCAGAATCCAGAATTTCCGGCGTGCGCTCATAAGGTTCCTTCCATATCACGAATCGGCAGGGTAAGGCGAAAATGGGCGCCATTAGTGGCCTGCTGCACAAGCTCTATCGTGCCACCATGCGCGAGCGCGTACTCACGAGCGATGGATAATCCCAGTCCTGTTCCCTTTATATGACTGTCGAGGACTTGTCGTCCCTGATAAAAAGGCTCGAATACCTTCTCACGATCCACCTCGTCAACACCGGCACCGGCATCCAAAATATCGAATCGCACCGTCTCATCCTCTTCACTCGCCCAGATTTTTATACATCCACCGGCAGGAGAGAACTTGACCGCGTTCGATAGCAAATTATCCACAATGACTTTAATTTTTTGTTTATCGCAATCAACCATCAATTCCGGGCAGGAAACATCTATTTTCAAGCCTTTGCTCATAATGATAAGATTCTGGTCTTGTAACACGGCATCCAGAATTTTTGCCAGATTCGCCGGTCGTTTCACCAGAGCCGCTTTCTCGGTCTGAAGCGCACTGTAACTCAGCAAATCTTCTATGCGCCGTTGTAATTGTATGCTGTTGTTGTACAGGATAGTTGCAATACGCTGTTGTTCTTCCGTCAGTTCCCCCGCTACGCCTTCCGCAAGCAAGTCGGCACCTTCGCGCATAGCGGTAAGTGGTGTCTTGAGTTCATGAGAAACGTGCTGCAGAAACCGGGTCTTTTGTTCTTCCAGTTTCAGCAACCTGCGGCGTAGCCAATCCAGGCGTTCACCAAGATACCTTAAGTCCTGAGGACCATCCACCCGTATGGCTTTAAATAGTGCGCCTTCCCCCATGGTACGAATCGCCTCGTCAATCTGACGTATTGGATGCGCAATCCGCAATGAAAAGATAAATGCCAGTAGAATCGCGAATGGAATCAAGGCAAGCAACTGCCATCCGACGGTAAAGCGGGCATCCCCCGCCATATCCTGCATTTCACCCACTTCACGTTCAATCAACGCATAACCGACCGCTGAAAATGTTCGCGCTGAATCTCGCAGAGGCACAAATTTGCCAACCAGATCGCGGAGCGCTTCCGGTGATTGCTTCATAGCCGACACGTTCCCGAAAATCGATTCCTCCAATAACTGCATCTGCTCCAGTAATTGCTTCTGTTCAGTATGCAAGGAAAGCTCAAAAAGGTTCGTCGCGGTGCTCTCGAATTTCTTGTGCGCCCTGAAGTAATTTTCGAGCAGGGATGTGTCACCCAGGATATGTGTCTGCCGCACGGCACGCTCCATGGCTGCAATTTCGTCCGCCAGGACACGACTGCCATGCGCAATTTGCGCCGCCTGATATACAGCCCTGCGGCTTTGATCCGCCAACCGGTCGATGGAGAATGCGCTGTTGATGAGTGCGATGATAAGCGGCAGACCCACCAGTGCAAATCCGAACAAAATCAGTTTCAGAAAAGATTTGGGCTTACGCCGTAACCGAGACGAAGAAGTGGCGCCAGTACCATTCTCCTGTCTTACGGTATCCCCATGAACAACCATTTTTATCCTTTGACCGACAAACCTGCCAGGGCCGATGCCTGAGTTAATATCCGATTATTTTTTTATCCGTAGATAATCCATAGATTATGCTGATAATTCAGAAAATCTGAATAGTCTTATTGGTCGTAACCCTTCATGTCACGACACCCATCATCGAGCTTGTAATGTCTATGGCGTTGAGGCAACATAAGGCTTGCAATAGTGCTTGGAAGGAAATTCCTTATTCCGGCGCGAATTCACAATAACATCACCACCATTTTTTACACACTCCCGCATCGCATTGTTCAGACTCGCATAATGCTCATTTGGCTCCGTATTCTTTGAAACTGGCGGCACTTTCTCCCGGATTTTGAGACACGCCGCCGCTTCATCCTTCGCAGGAGAAGTATCTTTTGTGGGCGGCAATGAACATAATTTACATGGGTTACCCGGACACAGGCATCCAGTACATTCCGCCTGCACCACGGTAGCGAATACCCCCAGCAGCAATGCAAGGACAAGTGGACAAATCCGCCGCAACATATCGATTGATCTCATATTCATATCATTTCGCCTTCTCTATCAAGTATTACCATGCTCCACCGCACTCCGCCACACTGTCGCCCCCAACCGGTCGGCGGCCTCAATCTCTCAATCGCTGAATAATTCGCTACAACAACTTCATCACGTTCTCCGGTGGGCGACACAATACGGCCTTGTCACCACGCACGACAATGGGCCGCTGAATCAGGTCCGGGTTGTCCACCATGATCTTTATTAATTCATCATCAGCTAGCTGCTGTTCAGCCAGCTTCAGGCTGCGTGCCAGTGGTTCGTCGCTACGTAGTACATCACGTACCGGCACCCCCAGTTTCTCGATCAGTTCACGCAATCCCGCGACGGTTAGAGGCATCTCATAATAATTGACTGCATCGAACTGTTGGCCACTGTCCTTGAGAAGTGCAAGCGTGGCACGGCATTTACTGCATGTGGGTTTATGATAAACGGTAATCTTGTTACTCATGCAATTTTCTCCTGTCTCAACCCCGAGTCTTGTCAAGCTTGATCCGCATTGCTGCGGGCTCTGGAGGCTACTTGTAAAATCTCGCATGACGTTGAATCATCGTAAAATGCCGGATGATACGCGCGAGTAGGCACCCTTTTATATAGCCGCTACTTTAGCAAATACTTACAAGTTCGTGATAAAACACTCCACAAGAATCAAAAAAACAGGCCCTAGTGTATGCATAAGTCGTTGATGAGAATCAAAAAAACGATACGTGGAATCCCGAAGACGTCCCTCATCCACCTGAGCGGTTCTATTCACCTTCATCCATACTCTGCTTTGCCGCTGCGCTGCTCATTCCTTATTTACCAAATTTCTTTAGTACATGGCGTGTCATGCTGAGAGCAAGCTCATGCTCACCCAGAAGCACCGTACCTCCGCTTTCTCTTCGTAGCAGTGCAGCTTCTTCTTCATTATGGGTACGCACGATAATCTCGATCGGCGGATTAAGCATACGGGCGGTTTCTATCATCCGGCGAGCTCGTAGTGCATCGGGGACCGCAATCACCAGCATTTTAGCTCGCGCAATATGCGCTTGTATAAGCACAGCCGGTTCAGCGGCATCACCCACTACGGCATGGATTCCATGCTTGCGTAACCCCTCAACCATCTCGCGATTCTGATCCGCCACAACGAGCGCCAGTCCCTGTTCAATCAGCGCTTCGCCAATATGCCGGCCGACCCGGCCATAACCCACAAGCACCACGTGGTTGGTCACATAGCTTGAGGCAACCGACATGGGCAGTTCAGCCAGGGGATCGTCAGAACGCTCCAGGACGCGGGCAAGCCTGGAACGGGAACGTATCCATTCCTGTGCTGGCTCTATTACCTGAAATACCAGGGGGTTGAGCGTGATCGAGATAAAAGCCCCCGCGAGTATAAGACTCTGTGCCTCGACCGGCAGGAGTCCGAGTGAAACACCGAGCGCTGCAAGAATAAATGAGAACTCGCCAATCTGAGCAAGACTGGCCGACACGGTTAATGCCGTATTGAGTGGGTAGCGAAAAGCAAGAACCAGGAGAAAGGCTGCCAGGGATTTGCCGATAATAATAATCCCAAGCGTGGCGACAACGCGGAGTGGCTGATCGATGAGGACGTTCGGATCAAACAGCATTCCAACGGAGACAAAAAACAATACCGAAAAAGCATCTCTGAGCGGCAGGGATTCCTGAGCGGCTCGATGACTTAAATCGGACTCCCTCATAACCATCCCGGCGAAGAAAGCGCCGAGCGCAAAGGAAACACCGAAGAGCATCGCGGAGCCGTAGGCGATACCTATCGCCACTGCAATCACACTCAAGATAAAGAGTTCGGTCGAGTTGGTGCTCGCGACATGCCATAGCAACCAGGGAAAAACCCGTTTTCCGACAATAAGCATTAGCGCGATGAAGATCGCCACCTTGCCAAAAGTGAGCAGGAGCGTCACCAGCAGATCCGGGGTGGGCCCATCCGCTGGACTACCGGCAGAGGTTCCAAGCCATCCGGCAAGTGGTGGCAAAAGAACGAGAACCATAACCATTGCCAGATCTTCGACCACCAGCCAACCCACCGCAATCGATCCATTGACGGATTTGAGCACACCACGCTGCTCCAATGCCCGCAGGAGCACGACTGTACTCGCGGTGGATAGCGCGACGCCAAACACGATGGCCGCACTCAAATCCCAACCCCAGGCAACAGCAACCGCCGCACCAAGAGCGGTTGCCACCCCGATTTGTACGAGGGCACCAGGCAAAGCAATCCGGCGGACAGCCAGCAAATCATCCAGGGAGAAGTGCAGCCCGACTCCGAACATCAACAGAATAACACCGATTTCCGCCAGCTGAGCCGAAAGCTCCATGTCAGCCACAAAGCCCGGCGTATTGGAGCCCAGGATTACACCTGCAACCAGATAGCCAACCAATACCGGTAATTTCAAGCGGTTGGCAATAAGCCCCATGAGCAAAGCGAGACCGAAACTGACGGCAATCGTGGTGATCAGGGTAACGCTATGGGGCATGTGTCGTGCCGTTTAGACAAATGGGTTAGCCACCGACCCGATGGGTTTGCGTGGACCACGGCGCGAAACTCCAGAGTGGCATGAGAACGCAAATTTGTTTCGGATTCCGCGTCCGCCAATATGAAAAAATAGAATACTTAGGGAATAATATTAATGATATAAAAAAGCTTTTTAGATCATAGTTAACTTAAAATATAAGTGAGCAACTGCTAGTTTCAGGTTCAGCAGGTACGGATATTTCTCTCCCCTCGCGCGCTCAGCCTCTACGCTGGAATGTGCGAAAGCGCCAGCCAAGCAATCCCAAGCCAGCAAGCATCATGGTCCAGGTTTCAGCTTCGGGCACGGCCGAGACTTGCCAGCCAATGTCTTTCATAGCTGCGGCATCAAGCGCTGTAAAATGTTTGCGTTGCCCACCCGCAATGGAAGGATCCATCGCGGCTTCCTGGCCGAGATAACTGAGTCCGTTAGCCCAGTGGCTATCGCCCGCCAGGGGCGGATTGTTACCAAGCAAGGCATGAACGGCAGGGCCGGTAAATTTGCCACCCGAGATCAGGTTTTTGAAAGAATCGGCGCTGCCAAAACCGAGCACATGCGCCAACTCATGTATGGCCACCGAATAAAAATCGAAGCCGGAAAAGGATTCATCTCTAGTGAGATCGGAATCAAAATACCAGTTGGAGGTATTGTTAAAGGAGATCGCCCCGCCCCACGGCCCAAAATCAGTCTCGATGGGCGCAAGGGCTCCTGACTGGCCTCTGCTGGATGCGTTGTTAATGAAATCGGCGGAACCATTGCTGGAGAATCCCCCTGGACCACCCACCGCCACTGCACCACTCAAATTACGGGCGCCAGCAAAAACCACAATTTGATTCGTGGCAACGCTAAAATTGGGAATAACAGTCTTGCTACCGTTATTCGGCTGAAAAAAACTCACATCAAAACTATCCGATCCGGATGACGTGATTGCGGCCAGGTTGTCCTCAAAGCTGCTCTCAAATGTGGAGGCGGCGGCATTCAATAAATTCTGGCGCGAACTGTTAGCGCCGGTAAAAAAGCCCGAACTGTCGTAACGATAATCAAATTGGATATCAATATTGGCCAAGGCGGGTTGACCGGCAGCGAGCAATGCGCAGAAAAATACAGGATATGCGAATTTCATCTTGCTTGACTCCTGGTGGTTGAACCGTTCAATGGGTATGCTCCAATGCTTGTAATGGATCAATATAACTCAGACCAAATTCCTTTGCCACCGCGGGATAAGTGGTCAATCCCCGGTGGGTGTTAAGACCATATTGTAGCGCCAGACTATTTCTTACGGCATCTAATCCTTCATCCGCCAGGCGCAACGTATAAAAAGCCGTTTGCGCGTTCAGCGCAAAGGTACTGGTACGCGGGACCGCGCTCGGCATGTTGGCGACACAATAATGCACCACACCCTCGAGTTCATAGGTCGGATTGCTATGAGTGGTCGGCCGGGTGGTTTCGACACACCCTCCTTGATCAACCGCCACATCGACAATTACGGAACCTTTTCGCATATTCGGCAACATACCGGCTGTAATCAACCAGGGCGCCCGTCCGCCAGGAATCAAAACAGCACCGATTACCAGATCGGCATTGTAGACCACCTCTTCAATATTATACTCATCACTGATGCGCGTCTGTAGTTGCCCATGATAAATGTCATCCAGATACTTCAGGCGGTCATGATTGATATCCAGCACGGTGACCTGGGCGCCGGATCCAACAGCAACGCGAGCGGCATTTGTGCCGACAATACCCGCCCCCAGAATTGCGACATTAGCTGAAGCCACACCAGGCACGCCGCCCATCAATACGCCACGGCCCCCGTATGTCTTTTGCAGATACGTTGCCCCGATTTGAGTGGCCATACGCCCCGCCACCTCGCTCATGGGCGTCAACAGTGGTAATTGACCTCCTTCGGTTTGAACTGTTTCGTAGGCGATGCCTGTTACGCCATGCTCCAGCAACGCGATGGTAAGAGGCTTATCCGAAGCGAGATGTAGATAGGTAAAAAGAATCATATCTCGATGCAGGTAAGAATATTCCGCTGCAGTGGGTTCCTTGACCTTAACCACCATCTGCGCCGCCCAGGCGTCTTCGGCGTGAGGAACAATCATGGCTCCGGCTGATTGGTATTCCGCATCTGAAAGAAAGCTTCCCTCCCCCGCCCCGCTCTGTACCAGCACCCGGTGTCCGCGGCGCGTCAAGGCTTTGACTGTACTCGGTGTCATTCCAACCCGATTTTCATGATCCTTGGTTTCCTTGGGTAGTCCGATCAGCATGGTTTTGTTCCTGACTGAATAAAATTGAACCTGTTCTTCTGCAAAAGATTAACCTGATTCGAAAATCTTACGGATAATCTCGCCTCTATCAATAACTCCATACTTTCCATATGACAATGAGCACTCCCGCACCATTGATTTGCTAACTCGATAGTTCCGCTTCTTTTGTCACCGAGTATACAACCCGATCCCGGGATCGCTGAAAAAAAATAAGCCTAGGCCTGGAGCCGGACGGGATGAAGTGTACGGTTTTTAGGGTACAGGGCGAGACGTAACGATGCGGAATGCGACCCCGAAGGAAGGTGAGACCCCGAAGCGGGATGCGGGCGCTCCATGGACCTGGAACGCGATCGCGGCATCCCTTACGCTGCCCGATCCCCGCTTCGCGGGAGCCCCCGTGCAATGCTTCGGGGCACCATTCCATTCCGGGGAGCTGCAACGCAGCCCTGTGCCGCGCTGTACAATTCGCCATAGTGGACTCACCAAAAAGATGAGAATCAATGGCACAGAAACTCATTTAATAATGATAGTGTTATACCGACAATTGCCAATTGCCGGATAGGGATAAATATTCTGCGCGAGACTTTTGCATTACTGCAAGATCCAGCACATTCGAAACGGGCAGTTGCATACGCAATCGCTTCGGTATTGGGTAATCGATGAGATATAGAGTGCGTTTCCCGGCATGACAACAAACTGAAGCACTGCGTTGCTGTCAGTCACACTCCCGCAGCGTACCCGCTCCCCACGTGCGACGCATTCTCACGAATCGAGGGAGCAGACAAATACGGATAAGCTGATCAGTACTTTTATGAAAACGATGTTGCCCAGCTTGAGGCTATATGTGAACGTATCAAAGTGAAACGGTATGTACGCGTTACAGCGCCTTGACCATATCTTCAACAACCTTCTTGGCATCGCCGAATACCATCATGGTTTTGTCCATGTAGAACAGGTCATTGTCGAGGCCGGCATAACCGGCAGCCATGCTACGCTTGACCACCATTATGGTGCGCGCCTTGTGGGCATCCAGAATGGGCATGCCATATATCGCACTGCCTGGAACATTCGCCGCGGGATTCACTACATCGTTTGCGCCCAGCACCAGCACCACATCGGTGGTGGAAAAATCGCTGTTGATCTCATCCATCTCCAGCACTTGCTCATAGGGTATCTCCGCTTCCGCCAGTAGTACGTTCATGTGTCCCGGCATGCGTCCCGCCACCGGATGTATCGCAAAACGTACATTGACGCCTTTCTCGTGCAGTTTCTCGGCTAGCTCCTTGACCGAATGCTGCGCCCGCGCCACTGCCAGACCATAACCGGGCACGATAATAACGCTATCGGCATTACCCATGAGAAATGCCGCATCGTCAGCGCTACCGCTGCGATGGGTTTTCTGTGTCCCGTCGCTCGCCGCAGCCACCGCCCCTCCCTCGCTGCCAAAGCCGCCAAGTATGACCGAAAGAAATGGCCGGTTCATGGCCTTGCACATGATGTACGACAGAATGGCCCCGGAACTCCCCACCAGCGATCCGGCAATGATAAGCATGGGGTTGCCGAGCGAAAACCCGATTCCTGCTGCGGCCCAGCCGGAGTATGAATTAAGCATGGAAATGACTACCGGCATATCCGCGCCACCGATGGGGACGATAATGAGAAAACCGAGCACAAAGGCGATCGCGGTCATTGTGGCAAAGGCTGTCCAGTTGGTGGTCTCGCTAAAAAAGAACCACAAACCAAAGACAACCATCACAATCGCCAGAATCAGATTGACCATATGCTGGCCGCCGAATGTGATGGGTGCGCCGCTCATGCGGCCGGACAGCTTCAAGAATGCAATCACCGAACCCGACCAGGTCATGGCGCCAATGAAAGTGCCGAGAAACAGCTCCAGTTTGCTGCCCATGGGCAATATCGCGGGCAGGCCGAATGAAACCGGGTTATTGACGGCGGCGATAGCGATAAATACCGCTGCCAGACCCACCAGCGAGTGCATGAAAGCGACCAGCTCCGGCATTGCTGTCATTTGCACACGCCGTGCAACAACAGCACCAATGGTGCCACCTAAGGCGATACATGCGAGTATCAACATCCAGTTCTTGGTGATCGTAAGTGTGGTGACAACGGCAATTGCCATTCCCACCATACCGAACAGATTGCCACGACGAGAGGTTAGCGGCGAGCTTAGGCCTTTTAGCGCCAGAATAAAAAAAACCGATGCGATCAGATACGCGAATGCGACCAAATTTGCGGACATTGACTAGCTTCCTTTTTTATCTTTTTTTCTGAACATTTCCAGCATCCGCTGGGTAACAAGAAATCCGCCGAATACATTGATTGCGGCCAGCGTCACCGCCACAGCTCCCAGCCATACGCCCCAGTCGGTTTCCGCCGGGCCGGCCGCCAGCATTGCGCCGACTAAAATTATGCCGGAAATCGCATTGGTTACTGACATCAGTGGTGTGTGCAAGGCAGGGGTCACGTTCCACACTACGTGATAACCTACGAATACTGCCAGCACGAATACGGTCAGGTTAATGATGGTTGGGTCAACTTCGCCGATCATGAGTGCTCCTTCAATCCGTTAATTATTCCGAGTGTTGAGTTATAGCAGGGAGAGTGAAACGTGCAAAATCGGACAGGTTCCTTTGCTTTCCCTCTATGACTTTTCAGGTTTTACCGGTTACTTCCCCGTCCGTGCAGACCAGCGTTCCGGAGATGACTTCATCCTCACGGTTTACTTTGAATTCACCGCTCTTCGCATCCAGCATCAGGTTAAGAAAATTCATCAGGTTACGTGCATACAGGGCGCTGGAATCCGCCGCTACCAATCCTGGCAGATTGGCGATACCGACGAGATGCACGCCGTGCTTCACTACGATTTTGTCCAATTCCGACAAGGGACAGTTACCGCCCGCTTCCACCGCCATATCGACGATCACCGATCCAGGTTTCATGGCACGAACAGTTTCTTCCTTGATCAGAACGGGCGCCGGGCGCCCGGGAATCAGCGCCGTCGTGATAATGATATCGGCTGCCGCCGCGCGCTGATGCACCAGTTCACCCTGACGGCGCTTATAATCATCCGACATTTCACGAGCGTACCCGCCGGCCGTTTCCGCTTGCGCTTTCTCTTCCTCGCTCAATGGAACCTCGACGAATTTGGCTCCGAGACTCTCTACCTGTTCTTTTGCCACCGGCCGCACATCGAACGCTTCGATCACCGCGCCCAGCCGTTTGGCCGTGGCGATCGCCTGCAAGCCGGCCACCCCCGCGCCCAGAACCAGCACCCGTGCCGCCTTTACCGTACCCGCCGCGGTCATCAGCATGGGAAAGAATTTCTGATAGACATTGGCCGCCATCAGTACCGCTTTGTAGCCGGCGATATTGGCCTGCGACGACAGCACGTCCATGCTCTGAGCACGGGAAATGCGCGGCAGTTTCTCCATGGCAAATGCGGTCAGGCCGTGACGGGCGAGTATCTCGATACCTTCCGCCTGATGGGGAGAAAGCAAACCCAGCAACACCGCATCCTTGCGCATCATTGATAGTTCGCCGGGTTCCGGCCCGCGCACTTTCAGTACGATTTGCGATTGCCCATAAAGCTCCGCCGCGCTGGCTACAATGATTGCTCCGGCAGCCTGGTACTCCTCATCAGGTATGCTCGCGCCGCTTCCCGCGCCGGACTGTACCAGAACAACGTGAAAGCCTTTAGCGGTAAATTTCTTCACCGTTTCCGGCGTGGCCGCAACGCGGGTTTCACCCCCGCGAATCTCCGCCGGTATGCCTATGTGCATTGATAATCTCCCTTATTTTTGGACATTTTCTATTTTTTTCCAGCAAACTTGCGAAAATGGGCAATCACTTCCCTTTAATCGCGAAAGCCGGATTATAAATGAACCTGGGTGCAATGAATTATCCGGATTAACGAAAATAGCTCATTCCTGGCAACCATTCCCTGTAACCTCAAGCCCCGACCTTGTTCGTTTCCTTTAAGCAATGGCTAATCCACCGGGTGGTGAGCTTCTCCTGAACACTATTCTGGCGTAAACGCGACGCCAACCCGCCGAAATCAACCTGATCAAGCGGTTGATCCTGATTGAAGCATGAAAACACATAAGTAATTTCGCCTGTCTCTGGATCTTTGTGCGGTTGTAGACACTGGGCGCAGATCTCTTTCATCATGCACTGCATCGGTGAATTGATGGAGCCGATCGCATAGTGATCCGTCTTCAAATAAGGCTGAAGTTTATTATGCCGCGCGGCACCCACCGCCGCCATCATTCGATCGGAGCCAATGGCAATGATACGGTCGGCATCCGACAACAGAATTTTCTGAGGACCCAACGCACCTCTACCATACGCGGCCATCGCATCCACGATATTACCGGCGTAGCTAAGATCGTCCGGCCGGGATGGCGTAAAACCCGGGGCTTCATCGCAACACCATACCACCACATCCGCCGCCGCCTCGATTTCCGCTACTTTATAACGATCGATCAGTTTCTTGTAACCGGCAAAATATAAAATTTTCGATCCCGCGGCGCGTGCCGCAGCACCAATGGAAAACAAAACCGCGTTACCCAGTCCGCCACCCACCAGTACAACGGTTTCCTCTGGCAGGATCTCCGTGGGGGTGCCGGTGGGGCCCATCAGCACTACCGGATCGCCAGGATTGAGTTTGGCACACAAATCCGCCGACCCGCCCATTTCCAGGGCAATCAGCGATACCAAGCCGCGAGACACATCAACCGAAGCTCCCGTCAGGGCGATGCCCTCCATTGCCAATTTTGTATCGCCCACGGCGGTAGCGAGCGTGGCAAAATTCTGGAAGCGATAGAATTGACCGGGGTGGAACCGCTCCACCGCCATTGGCGCATGCACGACCACTTCAATGATATTGGGAGTCAACCGTTCAACCTTATGCACAGTGGCGCGTAATCGTCCGTTTAATTCGGCAAAAAATAGTCTGGCGGACTTTGTGGATGCCGGTGCGACGCGTCCGAGCATCCGGCTTACCACCGGATAACCCTGTTTTGCACTGGACATGGCTTTAACCACATTGCCCGAATAAGATGGATGGAGGTCACCGAAAAAGCTGATGAAACGTCCATCCTCGCAACGGCTCAGCAATACCATCGAGGTATCCGGCTTGGGATTTCCCCGGGGGGGGCTCACTGGATCACCATTTTCATCGCAGGCCGCAAAATAGCGTCCGTTCAGCTTGAAATTTTTTTCGTCTTCTCTGGCGAGCACCGTGTTGGGCTGAGTTCCCGCCGCAACCAGAACGGCACGGGCCGGTAATTCAGCTTGCCCGGTTTTTTGCCATGAACCCGTTTCATCCAGGATCTGTACCGAGAACTTCACAGATCTCGCATGTTCCCACTTGTCGGCTTCCACTCGTACAGGGGTAAGGCCTTCGGCAAACCAGATGCCCTCCTCCAGCGCTTTCTCAACTTCCTCGTGATTAAGTGTGTAGGAGGGACTGTCGATGAGCCGTTTCCGGTAAGCAATGGTGGCACCGCCCCATGATTGAAGCAATTCCAGTACACGCGGCGCCCGCCCCTCTCTTTCCGCTTCCTTGCGCTCCGCGCGGATGGCACGACCGTGACTGAGAAACTCCTCGGCAATTTCCCGCTCCTCCTCATCCCATGCACCACGAATTGCTGTTTCATCCTGCACTGCGGTAAGAATCTCATAACGGCGAAGAAATTTGTCCACTTGCACCGGATAATAAGCCAGTGCTTCGGTTGCTGTATCGATGGCGGTCAAGCCTCCACCGATCACCACCACAGGCAGGCGTAACTGCATGTTGGCAACGGAACTGGTTTGTGCCGCGCCGGATAACTGCAGTGCCATCAGAAAATCGGATGCGGCACGAACGCCACGTGCCAAACCATTGGGCATATCGAGCACAGTGGGACGTCCGGCCCCCGCAGCCAGCGCCACATGATCGAATCCAATAGCCAAAGCGTCATCGGCCGTAAGCGTTCCGCCGAAACGGACACCGCCAAAAAGCGCAAACTCTTCCCGCCGCTCCAGAAGCAACCGGATCAACTTCAGAAAATTTTTGTTCCATCGCACGGTGATTCCATATTCGGCCACACCACCGAAACCTCCAGGCATGCGCTCATCCAGATTCTCTTCGAGTTCTCCGGCATCACGAATGGCATTGAATGAAACATGCTCGCCCTGACTATTCACACCTGAAAGCTCTGGAGCCAAAGGCTCTATCTTGAGACCGTCAATGCCAACCACTGTATGGCCATCGTTCATCAGGTGGTGTGCCAGGGTATATCCGGCGGGTCCCATGCCCACTACCAGCACTTTCCGACCTGTTGGGGCCTTTGGCACCGGCCGGCGCAGGTTTAACGGATTCCACCGGGTAAGCAGACTATAAATTTCAAACCCCCACGGCAACTCAAGTACATCCTTGAGTGTGCGGGTTTCCGCCTGCGGGATATCAACCGGCTCCTGTTTCTGGTAAATGCAGGACTTCATGCAATCGTTGCATATGCGGTGACCGGTACCCGCGCACATGGGGTTGTCCACAACGATCATTGCCAGACCGCTGACGGCAAGCCCTTGGGTCTTTAATTTGTGAAACTCGGAAATGCGCTCCTCCAGCGGACATCCCGCGAGCAGGACGCCCAATTGGCTTTTTTTGAAAGATGGCGCTTCCCCTGGCGTCTTCGGTTTCTCCTTTAATCCTTTTGAGCACGAATCCTTGCCTTGCTCGTGACACCAAATGCAGTAATTCGCCTCATCCAGGGCGCCCGCCAGGTCGGTGCCGGAATCGGTGAGCGCAAACCCCTCCCGGCGGCGTATATGATGAAGGCGGTGAACGGTATAGCCGGCGGTAGTATCGGCATCCGTTGACAAGAGATGCAGATAATCAAGTTTAGCGGGAGCCTTGAACAATATGCCATCCTGATTGCGTTCTCGTCCTGTCGCTGTTTTCAGCGCCCAGGCCGCATAGAGCAACGCCATCCTGAGCCGCTCTTCATTCACATTTTCGTCCAACAGCCACTCTATGACTTTGGTTGCAAAAACCAGTTCGGAAAAGGGCTCCTCGAATTCAGCAACCAGCTTTTCTTCCAGTGCAACCCCATCCACCGCGGCGGCTTCCGCCTCGCTCACCTTGTTCATTGCCCGGCGCTGTACGAACTGTCTTTTGCAGGCATACAGCGGAGCCAGTTGATGATGGCGGGCGGCAAGCGCACCGACTTCTTTTTCGATACCGAACAACCTGGCGACGAAATCCTCCATCCACGGCGCAACCTCGATCAGCAGGGCGGCTTCGTCTTTGCGATCCAGGCTATCGGGGTTGGCGCGGGCAAGGTCCAGGCGGACGCGCAGTCCAGGTTCCCCTTCATGCAGAAAATCAAGAAATGCCTGATCCAGTCTCACCAGGCCATCGCGGCGATACAGATCAGCAAAAGTCATCTCGAATCCCAGTACGGGGAAAACGGCTGTTGCCGGTTCAATGTGAAGCGCCGATTGTAAACTTGTCATCATAAGGTCATCGATAATATGAAAATGAATCAAAAAAGAGACTGCAAACGTAATCGCTATTTTTTATTAGAACGCGTCCGTGATTAAAGTTTTATATCCCTATTCAATTTATGTTTTTCCCCGCTAAAAAATATAAAAGCGGCAACGCCACCCCTCTCCGCGTTGTCCGCTCTAGCCGCAATGTCGCTTCACAACCTGAACAGCCTTACGCCGGAATCCTCCGCAGCGAATCAAACCGATCAAATCAACCTGAATTCCTTGCCGGGCAGATCATGCCTGCGGCAACCGTGTTGTTATTCACCTCGTCGATAACAATAAAGCTGCCGTTGGCATGGTTGCGCTGATACTCATCGCATACCAGGGGCTGGTGCATTTTCAGCGCAACCCGCCCGATATCATTCATTTTTAAGGTTTCCACCGCTTCATGATTGAGTGTATTGATATCCACGCGATAGTCTATGCGTGTCACCAGCGCCTTTACGACACGGGTCGTATGCTTGACGAGATACTTACGCCTCGGGTCGAGACTCTGCTCCGACAACCAGCACAGCATCGCCTCGAATTCCTTTGTTACCCGAGGGATGTCTCCCTCGGTTTTTACCAGCATATCCCCCCGGGAAATATCCAGATGGTCTTCAATAGTCAGTGTTATCGACTGGGGCGCGACCGCTCGATCGATAGTACCATCATAAGTCACGATTTCCTTGATACGTGAATTCAGGCCGGAAGGAAGTACCTTCACCGCATCGCCGACGCTGATGAAACCCGACTCGACCCGTCCCATGTACCCGCGGAAATCGTGCATTTCCTCGGTTTGCGGACGACACACCAATTGCACAGGAAACCGGAAATCTTCGAGATTGATGTCATGATCGATAGGAACATTCTCCAATAAATCCATCAGTACCATACCCTTGTACCAGCCAAGTTTTTCCCCGCGCTCCACCACCATATCCCCGTTCAAGGCGGACATTGGAATGTATGCGATATTGTTCAGCCTGAGCCCACCGGCAAATGCGGCGAAATCCTCGCAGATTCGCTCGAACACCTCGCGTGAATAGTCCACCAGATCCATCTTGTTAACCGCCACCACCAGATGAGGAATCCCCACCAGACTGGCCAGATAGGCATGCCGGCGCGACTGGGTAAGCACTCCCTTGCGCGCGTCAATCAGGATAATGGCCAGATTGGCGGTGGAAGCCCCCGTCACCATATTACGGGTGTATTGCTCGTGACCAGGAGTGTCGGCGATAATAAATTTGCGTTTAGGCGTTGCAAAATAACGATAGGCCACGTCGATGGTAATACCCTGCTCACGTTCCGCTTGCAAACCATCGGTGAGCAGCGACAGATCGACGCCCTCCATGCCGCGCCTGCGGGTCGTGTGAGTAATGGCGCTCAGTTGATCTTCAAAGATGGATTTCGAATCATGCAGCAGGCGTCCGATCAGCGTGCTCTTCCCATCGTCCACACTGCCGGCGGTAATGAAACGTAACAACTCGGTGTGATCAAACGAAATATTTTCTACTGCTGACATTTACAGCCCTTCTGGAAATTTTTTCACCTGGAATTTCCTCGTTCTTCTTTGTTCCAGTGAACTTGGATAACACTAATAAATTCAAATCCGTAAATCCGGATACAACAAAGTCATGAAAAGACAACGCACCGTTATCGCCTGACTCAATTTGTATGAGGCTACTTCAGAAATACCCTTCTTTTTTACGCAACTCCATGGATGCATCCGAAGTCTGATCGTCCATACGGGTAGCCCCACGCTCGGTGATTCGGGTGGTCGCGGTTTCAGCTATGATTTCACCTATACTGACCGCGGTGGACTCCACCGGACAGGTGCAACTCATGTCCCCCACCGTGCGAAAGCGCACCATGACGTTTTCCGCTTGCTCCCCCTCCTGAGGCTGCACCAGATGGGATACTGGTAAAAGACCGCTACCCCGTCTGATTACGTCACGCTTATGGGCAAAATAAATATGCGGCACTTCCAGTTCCTCGCGGGCAATGTATTCCCAGACATCAAGCTCGGTCCAGTTGCTGATCGGAAACACACGGATATTTTCTCCCGGATGTACGCGAGTATTGTAGATATCCCACAGTTCGGGCCGCTGGCTCTTCGGATCCCATTGACCGAATTCATCGCGGAAGGAAAATATACGTTCCTTGGCCCGCGCTTTCTCTTCATCGCGGCGTGCACCGCCGATACAGGCATCAAAACGAAATTCGGCAATGGCGTCCAGCAGCGTTATCGACTGAAACGCATTACGGCTCTGATTTTCAGAGCGAAGCACTACTCTCCCCTGCCGGATGGAATCCTCCATGCTGCGCACAATCAACCGCTCACCCAATTGCTGGGCTCGGCGGTCACGAAATTCGATCACTTCCGGAAAATTGTGGCCGGTGTCGATATGCAGCAACGGAAACGGAAAGCGCCCTGGACGAAAGGCTTTTTCCGCCAACCGCAATAGCACGATGGAATCCTTTCCACCGGAAAACAATAGCGCCGGATTGGCGCACTCAGCCGCCACTTCCCGCAAAATATGAATAGCTTCACTTTCCAACGCATCCAGATGTCCCAACTGCCTTGCGATACGTTGTTTAGAGGCCGCCGGTTCACTTCTCATCACAGAACCTGGAACGGGAGTAATAAATTCTTGCACATTTCTCAATAGGGTATCCATCGCTCAATCCTGATAATCTCACGAACCACGGGGCTTTATCAGAGCCTGGTCACGCTCTTTCTTTTCACTCAGAGCCTGGCCCGGTACCGCCGAGTCCACCGCCAAACGAGTCACTACCGCAGCCTTACGTCGCTTGTCCGGATGCAAGCCGCACTCCTTGATTTCGGGATTTTCCCACCACCATCGTCCGGCACGGACATCCTCGCCGGGAGTAATGGCACGCGTACAGGGTGCGCAACCGATGCTTGCGTATCCCTTGTCGTGCAGCGCGTTATAAGGGACATCGAATTGTTTGAGATAGGCCCAAACGTCGGATAGACTCCAATCCAGCAATGGACTTATTTTTTGCAAGCCATTTCCGGTATCAAACTCTGTTTCAGTCAGATCCTTTCTGGTCGGCGCCTGATCGCGGCGCAGACCAGTGATCCACGCGCGCTTTCCACGCAAGGCACGTTTCAGTGGTTCCACCTTGCGAATATGGCAGCATGTTTTTCGTAACTCCACGCTGTCATAGAACGCGTTGGGGCCATTCTGCGCAACAAATGCTTCCACGGCGGCAGACTCGGGGAAATATACGGGAACACGAATGCCATAGCGCTCCGCCACCTCTTTCATCAGACTATAAGTCTCTTCCGGCAAGCGGCCGGTATCCAGTGTAAACATTCCAATGCCGGGATAATGCCGGGCGATGATATCCGTCAACACCATATCCTCGGCACCGAAACTGTTGGCGAAAACAGCCGGCGCATAATCCGTCTGCACCCTATCCAACAGTGTCCGCACGTCAGCAATCTTTTGATCCAGGCTCATGGCACCGATTCAATAACAGGTATCAAGATTTATTACAATGCGACCGAGGATTGTGTCTGCTGGAATGATTTGGCTGAAGCCTTTAGCGGCAGCGCGCCGGTCAGATCAAGCTGACGGTCGAAGCCGAGACAGAATTCCGCAACCTCCATCGTCCACGCATCCAGGTCGGAAAACCATTCGGTCAGTCGAACATCATTCAATTCTTCAACCGGGCTCGAAAAATCCTCCGCGAATTTAGCCAACTGCCTGGATAAACGCGGTTTGGTAGGCAATACCCGGCGCAACTCCTCCGCCTGCTCGGCCAAATCGTCTTGCTTCCGGCCACTGAGCAGTTCGGTCACACCCTGGCCGATCAAACGGGCGATCTCTTCGGCACACTTAACCGAATCTTCGAATTTTCGCTGAAACTTGAGCGCATCCCGGTAATTTCGCTCGTGAGCCGCTTCGAAAAAACTTGAACCGATCTTCACCTGACTGACTCCCGCGCACTCGCCACCGCCCAGTTGCAACACCTTGAAATCACCATCCCGGCCATGATCGCGCAAGACCGATTCCAATTCCTCCGGTTTTACTTCGCCCAGATCCGCCAGCAGATCAGTAAAATAGACCTTGCCCACACGCCGGGTCCAGGAAAAAAACGTTTCATCCGCTTCGCGATTGGATGCATAAGCCGATTTCACGCGTTCCACCGCCGTCTCGACACGTGCCGTAGGGATCGATGGACCTTTGATCGCCAGCGCGCCGCGCGCCATGCCATCGCCGCCGAAATACATCTGATAATGCGGCACAAGCTTGCCATGCATGCGCTTGCCTTCACCATAAATGCCGATGTCGCCGGTCTCGGGCTGGGCACAGCCGTTATGGCACCCTGAAACACGAATTTTCAGATCATGTTTGCCGCCATTCAGTTTGGGTCCGAGGATCGTACTTGAAGTTATGCCTAAACGGCAGGTTGAAGTGCCGGGACAAGCCACCACATCATCACCTGCCAGGGGCTCACCCAGACCCAACGCAGCCAGCGCAGCGCGCAGAGACCCGATTTTGGCTTCCGGCACATTCGGCAGAAACATGTTCTGATCCTGCGTTGCACGAATTTCATGCAACTCGTGAGTCTCGGCAATACGGGCAAGACCGCGCAGTTGCGCCACGTTCAAATTACCCATCGGCACACTGATCGGAAATACATGATAACCGGGTTGCTTTTGCGCGAACACACGGCGCGGCGCACCAATACCGGGAACTTCGCTGTCAACGCCACCACTCCATTCACCCGTTGGATAATCCTGGGTTGCCAGTGCCGTTTTAGTGCGAGCCAGTTCTTCGCGATACTTCTCGATGAAACCTTCGGGACCGAATTTGTCAACCAGAAACTTAATCCGTGCTTTGGCACGCTTGATACGATCGGAATAGCGATTGTGCAATGAAACAACCGCCTCCATCACAAGCAACAAATCCTTTTCTTCCACGAATTCTTCCACGACGATAGCCTCGTGCGGCTTATGTCCGAGACCTCCTCCGGCCAGAACCTTGAAACCGAAGCGGTCGCCGTTGCGCACCGCGACGATTCCCATATCGTGCATCATGCCCTGCGCGCAATCGGATTCACAGGCCGAGAAGCTGATCTTGAATTTGCGCGGCATTTGCTGGGTCAGCGGATTGCGCAGAAAATGCTGAACCGCCCCGTCGAGATGCTTCGTGACGTCGACATGCTGGCGAGGACATACGCCCGACAGCGGACAGGCCGTGACATTACGTATCGTATTGCCACAGGCCTCGCGCGTCGTCAATCCGGCTGTAGCAAGATGGCGGAGCACCGCCGGCGTATGCTCCAGCGGTACGTAATGCATCTGGATATCCTGACGCGTGGTGATATGCACGACATCGTGGCGTACATATTTCTCCAGCATATCGGCGATCACGCTCAATTGCGGGCCGTTCACACGCCCTCCCGGAAGCTTGATGCGCACCATATTGACACCTTCCTGCCGCTGCCCATAAATCCCCATTTGCAGACGGGCAGCGGTAAAACGATCAACATCCATGCGCAGGCCCTGATAATCCTGCAGCGCCTGATCGAACGAATTTATTTCCTCATCGTTGGCAAGGTAATTCAAGTGACTCATCTGAAATCTCCACAATTTATGGCCATATCATCTTGATGCCGGCGGCAAGAGATTACCGATAACTATTGCAATATACCGATCCGGCATTGGCCGTGTCCAATCCGGGACGAACTGTCAGGCCAGACAGAATTCGCCATTTTGCTTAAATATAATCCGGCCCTATAACGTCCGCGTGCATCCATCCGCCGCCTACCGGGCGGATAACTCGATATGGTGCCTAGAAAATACCATAATAGCAACGGACATATATATCATGAAAGAATATTATGTTAGATTATTATAACCTAACGTTATTAGAGTAGAAATCATGAAATTGCAACAATTGCGCTATTTATGCGAAGTTGCCAATCAGGGCCTGAATTTATCCAAGGCCGCGGAAATGCTGCATACTTCGCAACCGGGAATCAGCAAACAAATTCGTCTCTTGGAAAACGAGCTTGAAGTGGATATCTTCGTACGCAACGGCAAGCGCGTGGTTAGAGTCACGCCGCCGGGACGAGCCATCCTGGAAATTGCCGAAAGAATGCTAAGAGACGCAAAAAATCTGAAACAGGTTGGCCAGGAATTCGCTAACGAAGCCACCGGCTCTCTCACTATCGCCACAACCCATACTCAGGCACGATATGCGCTACCCGCCGCCATCAAACATTTTACCGCATGTTACCCAAAGGTAAAATTAATTTTGCGACAGGGCAATCCGATCCAGATAGCGGAACTGGTTACCTCGGGGGAGGCGGACATTGCGATCGCCACCGAGGCGATCGAGTTGTTCGAGGAACTGGTAATGCTGCCATGCTACCAGTGGAATCGTTGCATCATTGTCACGCCGAGACATCCGTTGCTTAAACTTGAGAAATTGACGCTGGAAGCCATCGCTCAGTATCCGATCATTACTTACGATTTTGCTTTCACCGGCCGCTCGAAGATCAATCAGGCGTTCGACGCAAAAGGCCTGATTCCCAACGTGGTGCTTACAGCCATTGACGCGGATGTCATCAAGACGTATGTGGAATTGGGGTTGGGCGTCGGTATCCTGGCGCAAATGGCATTCGAGCCAAAGCGTGACAAGCATCTCCGATCCATTGATGCAAGCCATTTGTTCGAGTCGAGCACCACTCGCATCGGCATCAGCCGCAATAGTTACCTGCGAGGCTATGTTTATGATTTTATAGAAACCTTCGCACCTCACCTTGACCATGCGGCAATTAAGACCGCGATGAAACAGCATTCATGAAGCGGTGGTTCTTGAAGACGGCGCTGCGGGTGTCTTGCGCATAACATGAGGAAACTCGGGACGGTATAATGCGACTTATCTTCATTCCATTTCCGCCATGAACGCGATCAAGCTTCTTCCCGACCTGCTTATCAGCCAGATCTCCGCCGGAGAGGTAATAGGGCGGCCAGCGTCGGCACTCAAGGAGTTGCTGGAGAATAGCGTGGATGCAGGTGCAACGGAAATAACGGTGCAGCTTTTCCAGGGTGGGATCAAACTGATCCGTATCGCGGATAATGGAACCGGAATTTCCCGGGATGATCTGCCGCTCGCGCTTACCCGCCATGCAACCAGCAAGATCAATACATTGGAAGATCTGCAGAAAGTGGCAAGCCTGGGCTTTCGCGGTGAAGCGCTGGCAAGTATCGCGGCTGTATCGCGCTTGACACTGACAAGCCGTGGGGCGGGGGAGAAACACGCCTGGCAGATACAGACAAAAGATCGTCATTTGTCATCACCTGAGCCCGCAGCTCTTGCCTCGGGCACCACGGTGGAAATACATGACCTCTACTTCAATACGCCGGCACGGCGTAAATTTCTGAAAACGGAAGCCACTGAATACGCTCATTGTGACGAAGCATTCAAGCGGATTGCGTTGTCACGCGCTGACATCGGCTTCACCCTGCAACACAACGGAACCATACGCAGGCATTTGCGCCCCGCGGATGCACGGCTTCGCATTGCGGCGATGCTGGGAGATGAGTTCACCCAGACCTCGGTATTCGTCGACGAACGAGCGGCGGACTTACGGTTGTGGGGTGCATCAGCGTTGCCCAACTACTCACGATCATCCCGCGATAACCAGTATTTTTTTGTCAATGGCCGCTTCGTACGCGACAAACTGATTACTCATGCGTTACGCGAAGCCTATCGCGATATCCTCCATCCGGATCGGCATCCGGCTTTTGCGCTCTTCCTGGAGATGAATGCCGATGGCGTGGATGTGAATGTGCATCCCACTAAAACCGAGGTTAAATTCCGCGATTCGCGCGCACTGCATCAGTTCATTTTTCATACAATCAACAAAGCACTGGCATCGCCGCAATTGGTGTCCGCGGCCTCCATATCTCCGGACCCGGATCAGGAGTCGGGGAACAGGAGCCGGGCGGCGATTGCCCCATTTTCCGCCTATGCACGGCAGCGCGTCATACCGCTCGCGCCGCAGATAATGCCCGATGCGCCACCTGCACTTCCCGGATTGGTGGCCCAACCACAAGCGTTCTATCAAACCCTGTTTGGCGCCGGCACGGAATCGTCAGTTGATTCGATGGCAGCGGCGATCGTTGACGAAAAACAGGAAATTCCGCCTCTCGGATTTGCCCTGGGACAACTACTCGGCATTTATATCCTGTCGCAGAATGATCGTGGCTTATTGATTGTGGATATGCATGCGGCACACGAGCGAATACTGTATGAAAAACTCAAATCGGCGCTCGACAACCACAAACTCTCGATGCAACCCTTGCTGATCCCCGCAACATTTCAGGCGGACAGCCTGGATATCGCGACAGTTGAGGAAAGCAGCGCCGTCTTGTGTGAGCTTGGGTTTGAAATCTCGGTGTTTTCCCCCACCATGCTGGTGGTACGGGCGGTTCCAGCCACGCTCAAGGACGCCGACGTGATAAAACTCGCGCATGATGTAGTCAGCGAGATCCGGGAATTTGGCGCCAGTCAGGCGTTGACCAGTAGGCGTAACGAACTTCTCTCGACCATGGCCTGCCATGGTGCGGTTCGCGCCAATCGCATGTTGACTATTCCGGAAATGAACGCGCTGTTGCGTGAAATGGAAGCCACCGCACGCTCCGGCCAATGCAATCATGGCAGGCCTACATGGTTTGAAATCAGTCTTGCCGATCTCGATAAAATGTTTATGCGAGGCAGATGAAAACCGCGCTCCTGGGTGGTCTTTCGCCAAGAAATTTTCTACGCGATTACTGGCAGAAAAAACCTTTGCTGGTGCGTGGCGCCCTGCCCGGCTTTCAGGGATTGCTGACTCGCAGCGAGCTTATTGATCTCGCCTGCCGGGACGATGCGCAATCGCGGCTGATCACACAGCAGAATGGCAAATGGCAAGTTAGGCACGGTCCTTTTGCACTTCGATCTTTTTCACGTCTGCCAAAGAAACAATGGACGCTGCTGGTGCAGGATATCAATCACTTCCTTCCGGCAGCCCGCGAACTACTGCTTAAATTCAATTTTATCCCTCACTCACGGCTCGACGACCTGATGGTCAGCTATGCACCCAGCGAGGGTGGGGTTGGACCCCATTTTGATTCATACGACGTTTTCTTACTGCAGGGAATGGGGCGCAGGGTTTGGCAGATATCCGCCCAGCGGGACAAAAGATTGGTTGAGGATGCACCGGTAAAAATCCTGCGTGATTTCAGAATGGAACAAGAGTGGGTGCTGGAACCAGGCGACATGCTGTATCTACCTCCCGGTTACGCTCACAATGGCGTGGCAAAAGACGATTGCATGACCTATTCGATCGGCTTTCGCGCACCCGCTCACCAGGAGCTTGCCACCCAGTTTCTCGTTTACCTGCAGGATAATGCCGCGATTAAAGGCATGTATCGTGACCCCGATATCACTTTGCAGTCGCGTCCGGGACATATTAGTTCGGCCATGGTGGATCAAGCTGGCGCGGCACTCGATAAAATCAAATGGAACCGCATGGATGTGGAACATTTTATGGGGACCTATCTTACCGAACCCAAACCCCACATTTTTTTTGTACCGCCATCGGATCCTCTACCGGAGAAAAAATTTGTTTATGAGATTAAAGAAAACGGATTACAACTGGATCTAAAAAGTCGTATGCTGTACAGGAAGAAAACTATTTTTCTGAATGGAGATAGCTATGCACCCGGTGCTACCGCCCGCCGGTCATTGGAAAAACTCGCTGATCGCCTCATATTGCCGACAGCGAAGCATTTTAACGATGAGGCTCTTGCACTGTGCTACCAATGGTATCTCTATGGTTATATTGAAATAGCAAGCCAACCCGGCGGGATTGACGCATAATTTTGTCATTGACTTATGTTCACGTCGATGGTTCGTAATTCAGCCGGCAAATAAGCCGCCTCGTGGCGTAAGGTGAAAAAATGATCTGCTACTGTTTTAATGATTCACTGAAAGCCTTATCCCTTGGCCATTGCCACTATCACCCGTGGCTCTGGGATGGTCCATAAAAACTGGACAACATATCTTAATTCTGCTATTAAGATAGTGGTCTTTTCAGATTTGAATGGCCGAAATGTTTTGATATTTACCCGTGACTCGTTATAAACCATATAAAGGAGATTAAAAAAATGAAGTACTCGCTCCTCGCTGCCGCCCTGGTACTAGTACTAACCGGATGTGACCAACTGAGACAGAAAGAACCCGGAGAAGGGAAGCCGGGACAATATCCCCCGAGCCTCTGGGAGAAACGTGAAGGACAGGTAAGTGATGCGGACATTGAAGCGGCCCAAAAGGCTGAGGCTGAAGCTGCTGCCGCAGCAGAGGCAAAGAAAAATGAACCCCCGAAATAATGGGCCTATATATTAATAAGAATAAACTAACGTTGAAGAAAGCCGTCCTCCGGGGCGGCTTTTTTTATTGAATGCTGCTGCAGGTGAAGGGAAATCACATCAGCTTGCGGTTTCGGATTTGAATGACCTCGAAGCTTTTGTTATACTATGGCTCCCTGTAATGAACTATAGGATCATTGAATAATGAAATACTCGTTCCTCGCTGTCGTCCTGGCGGCGTTAACATTGACTGCTTGTGATGGCAAAAAACATCCCATGGACAAGCCTCCACCCTCCGCCTCGATCGAACGTGAGTCTGCCCCGAATTTTGACGAACTTGATAAGCCTGCGGCTGATGCGGCCAGCGGTGCTGATACCAACGTCAAAAAACAAGAACCCGGCAAGTAATGGATAATAAAGAGCATTCGTCCGGAATGGCTCTCTATTGCTCCAAATAAGGCCAATGAGCGAACACAGCTATGTAAATTCGCGTAATTCGGGTATTTTTGTTATATACTATTGTTCGTCGCATCTATTTTAATATTTTACTTAAGGAAGCCAGATAATGAAACTTTCACTCCTTGCCGCTGCTTTGGTGGCTCTGACACTGACAGCATGTGATAGGCCGAAACAAGCACTGCCTGAGAATTCAACCACCTACGGGACCAGAACAGAAGAAGGCACTACGATGGATCAAGAACGTGCCGCTGCTGGTACTCCAAAAGAAGAAAAAGCCGCTGCTGCGGAAGACGAGGACGAATATTCGGGACAGGCTGTTCTACCGGGACACGCACTTGACGGAAACGGCAATCCCATTAAAGCTGGTCAAAGCGCCATTCCAGCTGGCCACTAAAAGTAGTAGAGCAGAAGCAGAAGCCACCCTTGTGGTGGCTTTTTTATTGCGCATGAACGCCCATATTAGATAAATTGTAAATCGTGCTTCTTGAGCGTGCGATTCAGCCAATCATTTAACGTGTCCAGTTTCTGCTTTTAAGAATCAAGCAGCTTCGTTATATACTAAGTGTTTTTACCCACTCTTTAGAGGAAACAAATAATGAGACTTACGCTCCTCGCTGCTACCTTGGTGGCACTGACAATGACTGCCTGCGGCAAACCAAATCAGGCACTCCCCGAACAAGAAAAGAAAAACTTCGAGAAAATTACGTCCCAACCCGCTCCGTCGTCTACCGTTGATGATGCCAAGGAAAAAGTGGTAGAAACATATGATGCCGCCAAGGATAAAGCAGTGGACGCTAAAGATGCGGTAAGCGAGAAAGTGAGTGAAGGCGCGGATGCCGTGAAAGAGACTGCGAAAGATGTAAAAGAAGGCGCATCGGACACGCTCAAGAAATAACCGATTATCAAACAAGAAAAAGCCGCCATTTTGAGGGCGGCTTTTTTATTGCCTGGGATATATGCACGTAAGGGAGATCAATGGCAACCGAGAGTGCTTTCAGGAAGTTGGAATCATATCAACTGGCGCCAGCCAAAGCCCTCGCTCTGGTCAGCCACCCCGACCCAATCTATCTCACAATTCAAGGTATCACTCAACATGGTTTGCGCAAGTAGCGGAGTGTTATTTTTCTGGCTCAGATGAGCCGCAATAATGTGTTGCAGGCGGGTGCAATCGAGACTTGCAAGAAGTTTTGCGGAAGCGGTGTTTTCAAGATGCCCGAAACGGCCGCCAACGCGTTGTTTGAGACTTTGCGGATAATCGCTGTTCGCAAGCATTTGGGCATCATGATTACATTCCAGCACCAGCGCGTGGCAATGGCTTAAGACTGCCTCGATATGAGGTGTGGAACATCCGGTATCCGTCAATACGCCCAATCGCAACGCACCATCGCCGAATACAAATTGCGCAGGCTCCTGTGCATCATGCGGGACTGGATAAGGCTCTACCTCGATATCTCCAATGGAGAAACGTCGATAGCCATCTATGATGTTTATCACCGGCAACAAGGAAAATGTTTTTGCCACACCACGCAGCGTGCCATGCGTCAACCACACCGGGATATTGAATTTACGCGCAAGCCGCGCCACGCCGCCAATATGGTCGTCGTGTTCGTGAGTGACTATAATTCCATCTATCATGGTGGGATCGAGACCGAGCCGTGAAAGACGAGCGATGGTTTCTCTCAGGGTAAAGCCGCAATCCAGAAGCAATCGGGTCTTCGCCACTTCGACCACGAGACCGTTTCCCTGGGAACCGCTACCTAAACAGGCAAAGCGCATACCGCAATGAGCAAGTCTGACGATGGGAAAAACATTCTACCGTTGTGTGAGGGCATATCTGAAATTTTACCATCACTGCCGCGACCCCCATCAAAATACTCATTAACATTTGGCTGCAAGGGATCACGGTCCTTATGACCCGACGCAAGACACAAGCTCGAATCGCCTTGCTGTATATTACAGAATGGGGGATCTTACCGGCTTGATGACCTTGTTACCTCTCAAAAATAACTTGGATATCTCAATTGCGGGAAGTGGCTGCGCCAGATAGTAACCCTGGATTTCGTCGCAACCTCGCACTCGCAGAAAATCGAACTGCTCAACGGTTTCCACACCCTCGGCCACCACTTTAACGTCAAGACTATGCGCCATGCCAATAATTGCTGTGGCAATTGCGGCATCCGCAGGATTTGTCATCACGTCCATAATAAAGGAACGATCGATTTTCAGCACGTCGACAGGAAATCGTTTCAGATAGGCCAGACTCGAATAACCTGTCCCGAAATCGTCAATCGAAATCCGGATACCAATTGCTTTCAACCTCCTGAGGATATCGATCGTTTTTTTTGCATGTGTCATCAACGAGCTTTCCGTCAGTTCCAATTCCAGCATATCAGAGCCAATGCTGTTCTCCCTCAATGCTCTTTCCGTCTGGAGTTCGAATTCGAGCAATTCCGGCTCGACATTATTCTCCTGGGTGGCTCGAATAACATCGCGACTCAGGTTACCTTGTGAAAACTGCCTTCCGGATACATTGACCGATACGGGGATCTCTCCTACTCCCGAATGCCTCCACTCGGCGATCTGTTTGCACGCGCTATGAATAACCCATGCCCCCACCCGGTTGATCAAGCCGGTTTGTTCGAGGACGGATATGAACTCCAGAGGTGCGACGAATCCATATCCGGGACGATTCCACCTTATCAGCGCCTCCACTCCCGTGATTCTCCCTCCCTCCGAGAGTTCCATTTTCGGCTGGTAATATAAAACGAATTCATTTCGATCGAGCGCTTGCCGCAACGCATTTTCTTGATCCAGCTTCTTGATCGCGCGTACATTCATTTCCGCTGTAAAGAAGCGATATGTATCCTTGCCTGAGCTTTTTGACCGGCACATGGCTGTGTCACTGTTTCTGATAAGCGTATCCGCATCAAGCGAATCCGTCGGATAAACACTGATCCCGATACTCGCGGTCACGGTCACCTGGTGACCCGGTAACATGAAGGGCTCGCGTAATGCTTCTCTGATCTTGCTTGCAACAATTCCGGCATCCCCTGAGCCATCAGGAGTAATCAGAATACACCCGAACTCATCTCCACCCAGGCGCGCAATCATATCCCTGATGCGCAAACATTCCAGCAAGCGCAGACTAAACTGGCGTAGCAGCTCATCGCCGAGAGCATGTCCCAGTGTGTCGTTTATACTTTTGAAGTTATCAATATCAAGATACAGAATCGAAACAATTCGCTGATTTATTTCGGCCTGTTTGATAATCTTTCTCAGCGACTCATAAAATAGAGCACGGTTGGGAAGACGGGTAAGCGCATCATAACGCGCGAGCTGCGGTAATCGCTGGTCAGTTTCCTTACGATACATCATGTCATTCATGCTTGATATTTCTCATTTTACCATCACAACACAGTCACATCGCCTGTCTTCGCTTCGCAAGGAATACCATCCACCATACGTACTCGTCCTTATCGACTCCATGATTGGGCAGGATGGTACGCTTCGAGAAATATTCCTGCTAAAGAAATTCATTAATGAAATAGTCATTATTACTAGTCCTCGAACCTAAGCTCCCTGTTCAAGAATGGGGTTACCACAGAACATTCTCTTAGCCACTCATTTATGTCCCGAGCGGCCCTGACAGCCCTAACATTCAATAAGCATGATTCGTGCCAATAGTTAAAAAAGTATGGGGTCCACAGAACCTCTGAATAAAACCCTCGGATTATCAGCGGGAATACGGTAAGACCGAATACCCGAAACCAGGGAGTATTTGGCATCAATGGCTGATACCTTTTCTGACACGCCGGGAAAGAAGATCACGCGCAAGGCGCCGTCTATAAGGACTTCCATGAAATGCAATCCCCCGCTGCGTTAAACAAATCCACGATCTTATTATCTCTCTATACGTCTTATATGGGTCCCCATCTTGGCAGCAATGCGCTCCACGAAAAACTTGGCGGGAGGCTTCCCGCACGTGTAGGTGGCTTATTTATCGGGGATAGGAACAACTGTTGTAAAATTTATCGATAATCTGCGCGAATATTATATGCAAGCGTGTTTACAATAATATTTTCAAGGAAAACCAAGGGCGAGGATGCTGTATAACATGATGGAATTTCTGGCGCATTGGGGCATAACTGCCCTCTCTCTGTGGCTTGCCGGCTTTATCTTTCACGGCATTTCATTTTCCAGTAAAAAATCGTTGTTCGTATCGGCGCTGCTGCTGGGTTTCGCTAATGCCGTAATCAGACCCATTGTCATCATCTTAACGATTCCATTAACGCTCATTTCGTTTGGGTTCTTCTTGTTGGTGATTAATGCGCTTATGATGCTTCTGGTATCGTCACTTGTGCCGGGATTCAAAATTTCGGGGTTCTGGACCGCATTTTTTGCGAGCATTTTCGTAACATTTCTCAGTTTATTTGTGGGTATGTTCATATTCCAATCTGGAGAATATCCGATAAGCATTCCTGCGCGCCAAGGTGTGATGATCTGATAAGGTACGAAAAAGATAACATGTGAACATGTCAGCGTTGATCTGGTTCAGAAGCGTCCCCGCATACGATCAGCATTCATGAGGTTAGCCTTGGTCCAGCGCCTCGATATTCAACTGCATCGACAATATTTTCGCATCGGCATTTTGCTCGAATGGTAACACTCCCACCAACGGACAATTCAGCCTCTGCTCCAATGCAAGCACATTCTCATCGAATGCAGTCATTTCTGGATCAATACGATTCGCCACCCATCCAGCAAGCGGCAGTCCCGTTCCTCGCACCACTTTGGCGGTCAGCAGCGCATGGTTAAGACACCCCAATTGCATTCCCACCACCAATATTACGGGAAAACCTAAAGCCCTCGCCATGTCGGCACCGTCCTGATACTCGTTGAGCGGCACGAGAAAACCACCCGTACCTTCGACAATTACCAGGTTGGCTATTTTTTGCAATTCGAAACAAGCGCTGCAAATGGTTGTCACGTCGATAGTGATGCCCGCCTGTCTCGCCGCGATATGCGGGGCAATCGGTGAGATCAGCGCATACGGATTCACTTGCTCACGCGGAGCAGCAACGGTGCTTGCCGCCAGGAGTAATTCAACGTCCATGTATTGGCCATTGTCGCATCCTGCCGCCACCGGCTTCATACCCACGACAGTCCTGCCGCGTGCGCCAAAAGCATGCAGCAAGGCGCAACTGACCAAGGTCTTGCCCACACCCGTTCCGGTGCCGGTGATGAAATAACCTTTTGTCATCTTCCTCGGCTGGCGAATGAACCTACTAGCGATTCGAATTTATAAAAGTAGCCATAAAAATCATTTTGTCATACAAGGCAAAGCTATCGTCTAAGTTCACGCAACTGTGACAGCACCGTTGTGGCATCGCCGCTGCCGCTTACCTGCCGAGGAAGAAACCGACTAAGCATCGTTGTAATCCCGCTTCAAATTCCGCATGAACAATTGCACCACTTTATGAGAACCGTTCCCCACAGCGATTATGCCGGAATTAACCGTCATGCCGGAAAGCTGACTCATACCCCGTCCTTATATCGCTATTGTTCGGGTAAAGCGATTGGCTGATCGGTCTGCGCTACAATGAGCGCAATTTGGAATCAGTCACATCGTGGAATACGAATAATCACGGATTCCATTATCGTTGTCAATTTTTTTACCTATATTATTGAACAATAGATCGAATATTATACAGACCCTGTTCGGGCAATACTGTCTGCTTTGCGGTACCGCCAGCAATGGAAACCTGTGCGCACCTTGTCGCGATAGCCTGCCTCACCTGCCATTTAATCATTGTTTGGTATGCGCGCTACCTATGGCGGAATCCTGCGTCTGTGGTGCCTGTCTCGCAAAACCGCCCGCATTTGATCGCACCGTGGCGGCATTGAGCTACGCTTTCCCGGTGAACGCTCTCATTCATTCACTCAAATACCAGACTAACCTTCCCATGGCGCCGGTATTGGCCGATTTGCTATTGGCGCGGATTGACAAGGACTCGTTCCCGAACTTCATCGTGCCAATGCCATTGCATCCCGTTAGATTACGTGAAAGAGGTTTCAATCAGGCGCTGGAAATCGCCCGCAAAGTGTCAAAACGATGCGGTATTCCGCTATTGCCGGATGCCTGCAAACGTATCAAAGACACCGTCTCGCAGGCTGAACTGCCATGGAAAGAACGCGAGAAAAATATACGAGGAGCATTCACATGCGAAACGGACCTTACCGGCAAGCACATCGCCATGCTGGATGATGTGATGACCACCGGCGCAACCCTGAATGAACTGGCAAAGGTACTACGCAAACATGGCGCCGTGCACGTAAGTGGATGGGTGGTCGCCAGAACGCTGCCTCGTGTGCTGCCGCACGACTCCTAGCTGCCCTGGATTCCAGATCGGAAATATCCGCTACTTTCGAATCACAAAACAAAAATCGGACCGTTGATAAGCTTATGCTCGATGTAATTTTATTCCAACCCGAAATCCCGCCCAACACCGGTAATATTATACGGCTATGCGCCAATACCGGTGCGAGACTCCATCTTGTCAAGCCGCTTGGTTTTATCCTGGAAGATAAGCAATTACTACGCGCCGGACTGGATTATCACGAGTTTGCCAACATGACAGTTCATGAAAACTGGATAAACTGTGCGGAACACTTTCAAGGGCATCGTCTTTTTGCCGTCTCAACCAAGGGCAAGCAACGCTATGACTTGACTGCTTATGCCAAAGGAGACGCATTTCTTTTTGGCTCGGAAAGCCGTGGGCTCCCGACTGAAATACTGGAGAGTTTTCCTGAACAACGCCGTATCCGCGTACCGATGGTGTCCGGCAATCGCAGTCTTAATTTATCCAATACAGTCGCGGTGGTGGTCTACGAAGCGTGGCGGCAGATGAGCTTCGAGAAAGGCACATAAAACTTTTGCGGAAAACCAATCTTTTATTTCATTAGCTTCAGATCAGTAAGTTTCCGCCTTCGGTTCCCGGTTAAGTAGCGCTTCCACCGCCAGTCTCGCCGGCACCCCATCGTGGAGTACGCTGCATACCGCCTGTGTAATCGGCATTTCAATTTTCAGTGTCTGACTTAGCCGCAATACTGCAGACGCCGTATGGACGCCTTCGGCGGTGTGTCCAAGCTCCCGCAGGATGTCCGGTAACGAATGGCCCGCCGCGAGTAACAGACCTACCCGCCGATTGCGTGACAAATCCCCGGTACAGGTAAGTATCAAATCTCCCGCTCCAGCTAGCCCCATGAACGTTTCCATACAACCACCGAGTTTTAGTCCCAGGCGCGTAATTTCCGCCAAACCCCGCGTAATCAAGGCTGCGCGAGCGTTGTGACCAAAACCCATGCCGTCGGAAATGCCAGCGGCAATCGATATGACATTCTTCACTGCGCCGCCGGTTTCCACGCCGGCAACATCCCTGCTTGAGTAAATCCGCAGCCGGGCGGTGTGCAACTGTGCCGCAATGCTACGAGAAAATTCTTCATCATGCGATGCCAGGGTCAAAGCGGTGGGAAGTCCTTGTGCGACTTCCTGGGCAAAGCTGGGGCCCGACAATACGCCACAGGGCGCCACCCCGCCATATTCCTCCTGTGCCACCTGATGAGGCAATGCTGCCGATTCCGCCTCGAATCCCTTGCAGCCCCATACCACCGGCACGCCTTTCCCGCAAGCAGCAATTCCACGCAATGTCTCACGTAATCCAGCAACCGGGACCACGATCAAAACAAGATCAGCAGCCTCGATGGCAACATCGAGAACGGACGTCAACTGCAGAGAAGGCGGTAATGAAAAGCCGGGGAAATAGCGCCGGTTGGCACGCTGGGAAACAAGCTCGGCAAGATGCACCGGATCGCGGGTCCACAACGTCACCTGGTGGCCTGAACGGGTGTTGGTGCCGAGACTGATGGCCAGCGCAGTACCCCACGCGCCCGCGCCAAGAACACCTATTCTCATGAACCCCAGATTTGTTGCGTTCTGACGTAACCCGTTTGTCCATCGCGGTGGCGCACCTTGACCCAACCATTCACAGCAGGCTCAAGCTGTTCCATCACCACGTTTTGTTGCGCTTGAAATACCAGCGTCGAACTTGCATTCGCCGCCTGATAAACTTCGGCCTGTGGCGCCGTAACAATTACATAACGTTTTTCACTTAAAGCCTTTTCTTCCACCCAAGCAAGCCCGCCCCCGCTATCGCGCACCTTGACCCAACCCTCGACTTTCACTACCGCCTCTACGGGCAGATGACGACTCGCCACATATAATTTATCGGCCTTGAGCGATGGCGCGTCATACATGACGGTAGCATTCTCGGCTATCGAAAAGAACTCAAACGCCGCGATGGCATGCGCCGGACACAACAGTATGCCAATCAATAGCCCAAGAACCCGGCACCGCAGGAATGGATTTGTGACGCATGCATCGTGGGCGTGTTTCATTTTCAATGCGTTGTTTTCTGCTCTTCTTCCAGTTTCTCCGCCGCCGCGGCATTCATCTCGGCTTGCTGTTTTCCCTGGTGGTAAAGCGCTTCAAAATTTACCGGGTTTAGAATGACCGCATGAAATCCGGCGCGGGTAACGATATCCGAAACGGCTTCGCGCAAGTAGGGGAAAAGGATATTGGGACACCCAATCCCCAATACGGGATCCATTTCAGCTTCCGGCACATTGCGAATCTGAAAGATGCCCGCCTGGCCCACCTCCACCAGAAACAGGGTCTTCTCCTTGACTTTCGCGGTGACTGTTACCGTCAACAATACCTCATACATACCTTCGTCGACGCGCTCTCCCTTGGTATGCAGCTGTATGTTCACTTCGGGTGTTTCGCGCTCAAGAAAAATTCTTGGCGCATTTGGAATTTCCAGGGACAAGTCCTTGACATAGATTTTTTCAATACCGAAAACCGGTTGCTGGTCGCTCATGTTGGATTCCATATGGAGTAGTCAAAATGGGAGGTTACCGTACAAAATCTGAACTACGGGGGATACAATTCTCAAACCGATCAGCTGGCAATCAGACCGCCAGGAGCTTTACCAATCCATCATTGCGGTCGAGTCGCGCCAAATCGTCATAACCACCCACATGCGTGTCGCCAATATAAATTTGGGGAACGGTGCGACGACCGGTTTTTTCTATCATCTCGGCGCGGATGGCAGGATCCAGATCAATACGGATTTTCTCGATTTCTGTCACACCTCTGGCACGCAGCATACTTTCCGCTCTTGTGCAATAGGGGCAAAAACCGGATGCGTACATGACTACCTTCATTTCTTCACTATCGGCAAATTCGCCTGACGCCATGCGTCGATGCCACCTTGAAGGTTATGTACGTGCGCAAACTCTTTTTTGCGCAAAATCGAGCCGGCTTTACCCGTGGCATTAACGCCACTGCGATGTATCAATATGACCGGCTTGCTCTTGAATTTTTCCAGTTCGTGCAGGCGCTCCTCAAGCTTGTCAGCAGGAATATGCTTGGAATTAGGTACATGGCCCGCATTGTATTCACTCCCCTCGCGCACATCCAAAACAAGCGCGTCCTTATAATTGATGAGCTGAACCGCCACCAGCGTGTCTATCTCATTGCCGGAACGCCGCAACAACGGCCATAACAACATACCCCCGCTCATCAGGGCGGCCACAACCAGCATAATATTATTTTGCAAGAATGCCACGTCATACTCCTTAATTTTCTTAACCGGGTAATTTTATCAGAGATGCGAATGCTATGGGACTCCCGCGTTCCGGTAAACCCGGGAGATGTGCCATCCAGCGCCCAATTCTACCGGAACCGGGGCAGGATGGCCCACACTTGGCGGCTTTGCTTTGGCAGCCCGGCAATGCTGATGAGGACCCAGATAATCCATCAGGACGCGAGATGATGGTGAGGCAGGTTGCGAGATAGTTTTGCCGGTTGGCAGAAGTCCATCACTGGGTCTACGGGCGCCAGGTGAGCGGCAAAAACGGCTGCAATCAATACATAACATATTTAAAACATTCACATATTTCTTGCATGCTGCGGCCACGGCCAAAATATAATAAAATACTATGGCATTTCAAATCACCTTGCGGAAAAACTTATCTTTTTATAAAGAACAATATGAAAAAACTCATTCTCCTGCGTCATGGAGAAAGCATTTGGAACAAGGAGAATCGTTTTACTGGCTGGACAGATGTGGATTTATCGCCCAAAGGTCTGGAAGAAGCCAGAAATTCCGGCCGGCTATTGCGAGAAAACGGATTTGCGTTTGATGTTGCCTATACATCAGTATTGAAACGCGCCATTCGCACTCTATGGATCGCGCTGGATGAAATGGATCAGATGTGGATTCCCGTTAATCTGTCCTGGCGGTTGAACGAGCGGCACTATGGTGCACTGCAAGGGTTGAACAAAACCGAGACAGCGCTCAAATATGGCGAAGAGCAGGTACAAATCTGGCGGCGCAGCTACAGCATCCGGCCACCCGCGCTCGAACCGGAGGATGATCGCTATCCTGGGTTCGATCCTCGCTATCGGGATCTGGCCAGCCAGGAGATTCCACTAGCTGAATGCCTCCAGGATACGGTGGCAAGATTTCTGCCCTACTGGAACGAAACCATTGCTCCACAGGTCCAATCCGGACAACGCGTGCTCATTACAGCCCATGGCAACTCGCTGCGCGCACTCGTCAAATATCTCGACAATCTTTCCGATCAGGACGTTCTGGAGCTTAATATCCCCACCGGAGTTCCGCTAGTGTACGAACTTGATGACAATCTGAAGCCTCTCCGGAATTATTATCTCGGTGATCGTGCACAAATCGAACAGGCCATGCAGGTCGTGGCGAACCAGGGGAAAATATTATCTCGGTCATGAGTTCCCGCTCATTAATGTCGAACCGGCATCCGGTAGTCTTTGTTGTTCAACAGGCTTCTTCCCTATTATCTAGCGGAGCATGATTTCTTTCGGCAAAGAACGTTTGCATACGTTTGAAAATTTGCACTCTTGATCGGCATTAATTCATGGTTGCATAAAGCCCGCAAGTTCATCCCGGCTTGTGTACTGATTCTGTCGCATCCGCTTCACGCTGCTCCCAAGGTTGATAACGAAGACTTGAAGCAATTGCGCGGGCGAATTGAAACATTACAGAAAGAGCTCGTAGACAGGGAGGAATCGAAATCAGAAGCGGCGGACGCACTGCGCGAATCGGAGCAGGCTATCAGCGCCGCCAACCAAAAATTGATTGCGCTTACCCGGACGCGGGACGAAGCCAATACCAGGCTTCGCCAGTTACAAACACAATCCAGCCAAGTCGCCGGGAGTATCGAGGCGCAGCAGGCGCAACTAAGTAAATTGCTCTATAGACAATATATAAGCGGCGGCGGAGAAAAAGAGTATCTGAGTCTTTTATTCAATCAGCAGGATCCTAACCAGATTGCACGCAATCTGCATTATTACGGCCATCTCTCCCGCGCCCGACTGGACGGCATTAATGTTCTGCGCTCCAATTTTCAACAACTCGATGCACTCACCCGGGAAAGCCGCGAGAAAAGCCAGGAGATCGCTACGATCCAGGCCAAGCAAACTGAATACAAAAAACAACTTGAACAGAAAAAAACCGAACACAAAAACCTGCTATCCCAAATCTCGATGCAGGTCGATCAACAGCGGCGCGAAATCAGTAAACTCAAGCGCGACGAAGAACGCCTGTCACGCCTGGTAGAAAAAATCGCCAAAATGCTCGCCCGCAAAAAGAAACGTACCGAGTCCCGTACCGAATCCCGTACCGAATCCCTAAGTAATAACAGACTACCCGACGCATCGGCGGATGGAAATCCGTTTGCGGCGTTGAAAGGCCGCTTGAGTTTGCCGGTACGCGGGGAACTTGCCAACCGTTTCGGTAGTCCACGTGCTGATGGTGGTGTGACCTGGAAGGGATTATTCATACGCTCGGCCAGCGGCGCAGAGGTAAAGGCCATTGCGGGCGGGCGCGTAGTTTTCGCCGACTGGCTGAGAGGATTTGGCAATCTTATGATCGTGGACCACGGCGGCAGCTATATGAGCCTCTATGGCAACAATGAAACCATTCACAAACAGGTAGGCGAGGCGGTTCACGGCGGTGATACTATCGCGACGGTGGGAAACAGCGGCAGCAACCCCGATTCCGGTTTATACTTTGAACTACGTCATCAGGGTAAACCGTTTGACCCGTTGAACTGGGTAAGAATAAAATGAACGACGCAGCAAAATCGACACATGTGGAGAAAGTTTAATGGGTAACAAGATGCGGCAATTCGGCTTGATTATTTTCGGTGCGATCGCCGGTGTGATGCTGAGCCTCAATTTTTCTGCTGTCGCCAACAAGGAAATCACAGAGGTTTTACGTCCGCTTCCCGTTGAGGAACTGCGTGCGTTCACCGAAGTGTTCGGCCGCATTAAAAGCGATTACGTTGAGCCGGTGGAAGACAAGAAACTCATCACTGAAGCCATCAATGGAATGCTGACCGGCCTTGATCCTCATTCCGCCTATCTGGATTCGGACGCCTTCAAGGAATTGCAGATTGGCACGCAAGGTGAATTTGGCGGATTAGGCATTGAAGTCAGCATGGAAGACGGGTTTGTCAAAGTCATCTCGCCAATCGAGGATACGCCCGCATTTCGCGCCGGCATCAAGCCTGGCGATCTTATCATCAAACTGGATGAAACCGCGGTCAAGGGTCTCTCGCTCACCGATGCAATCAAGCGCATGCGTGGCAAACCCAATACGCCTATTACCCTCACTGTATTACGCAAGGGTGAGACCAAGCCATTGGTATTCTCTTTGATACGCGCCGTCATCAAGATCCAGAGTGTTAAATCCAAGATGATCGAGCCCGGTTATGCATACATACGTATCACGCAATTCCAGGAACAGACCGGCGAAAACCTCGTTAAGGCCATAGACAAGTTATTCAAGGAAAGTACTGTGCCGATGAAAGGGCTGGTGCTGGATCTGCGTAACGATCCCGGAGGCTTGCTGAACGGTGCGGTCGCGGTTTCCGCCGCCTTTCTACCGTCTAATTCGCTGGTGGTTTATACCGATGGCCGTACTGACGACGCCAAGATGAAGCTGAAAGCCAGTCCGGAATTCTATCTGCGCGATACAAAAAGCGACTATCTGAAGCGATTGCCGCCCGCGATCAAGACGGTACCGATGATTACCCTCGTAAATGGGGGCTCGGCCTCCGCCTCTGAAATCGTGGCGGGTGCTTTGCAAGACCATAAACGTTCCGTAGTCATGGGGACGCAGACTTTTGGTAAAGGGTCGGTACAAACCATACTGCCGCTAGGCAACAATACCGCGATCAAGCTGACTACCGCACGCTACTACACGCCAAACGGACAATCCATTCAGGCCAAGGGAATCACGCCGGATATTCTGGATGAATCGGCAAAAGATGAAACCGAACGCTTGCGTGAATCCGATCTGGACAGACATCTGTCTAACGGCAAACCGAAGGATGTCAAACCTGAAACGGAAGCGGCAAAGGTAGAGCCAAAACCTGCCGTCAAACCGCCCAAGCCGGAGAATGGCGAAGACAAAAACAAGAAGCGTGAGCCGCCGGCGGAATTTGGCTCCGCCGACGACTTACTGCTGACCCAGGCAATGAATTATTTCAAAGGCGGCGCGGCGGCATCGAACAAGAATCCTGATTCCGCCAAGGTTGTTAACTGAGTTGTTAACTGAACCGTTAGTCGAGGCCGATTCCTGATTGCTGGGGGAGCGGGGAACTGTAAAGTCCCTGAACATCCCCTGCGGGGTACGTTGTGGACAAAACCAGGGACTCGTTTAGAAACCCTCCAAGATCGGCTCGATTATGAAGATTCATTACGGCGCAATGCGCTTTGCTTATTAACACCCTACTTCTTATTGCAAACGGCTTGCAGACAGCTGGCCCGCAAAGATGGAACGCTGCTAATGGATGTAGGATGCAATAAGCGAAGCGCATTGCGCCGTATGAGAACCCCATCTCCATCAATACGCTTGCCAGCCCTGACTACTATTGCCCATTCCGTCCCGGAAGCGACCGTCGCGCCCCTGCTCAGAGATCCCTTAGCAGCCGCGCCGCTGTGAGCAATGAACGACGACCAACTGCTGCGCTACAGCCGGCACATTCTGTTGCCGCAAATTGGCATAAAGGGGCAGGAAACTTTAATCCAGTCACACGTACTCGTGGTCGGCGCGGGGGGATTAGGCTCACCTGCTGTGCTATACCTTGCCGCGAGCGGGGTCGGTAAGCTGACTATTTGCGACAGTGACAAGGTTGACCTGACCAATCTTCAGCGGCAAATCGCTCATAGCACGGATCGCATCGGCATACCCAAATCGGATTCCGCTAAAAAAACACTTGCGGGCATTAATCCGGAAGTCAATGTCATCGCACTGAACGAGCGCATGGACGAGAACAGGCTGCTGCAACTGATCAGGAATGCCGATGTGGTGGTGGACGCGAGCGATAATTTTCCTACCCGGTATATCATCAATCGAGTCTGCACTCTCTATAAGAAACCACTCGTATCGGGTGCCGTGGTGCGTTTTGATGGACAAGTCGCCGTATTTGATCTACGTCACGCACACAGCCCTTGCTATCACTGTCTGTTTCCCGCGGACGGCGAAGATCAGGATATGCGTTGCGCGGTGATGGGGGTGTTTGCACCCCTGGTGGGTGTTATCGGTTGTGTACAGGCAGCCGAAACGCTGAAAATCCTGCTTGATATTGGACAGACCCTGAATAGCCGGTTGCTGTTGCTGGATGGCTTGTCAATGGAATGGCGCTCCATCAGACTGAATAAGGACCCGTCTTGCAAGGTCTGCGGCACCAATGAATATTCTCGGTCAACTTACGTCTGAGCTACGGCACATGACAGCAATTCTCTGCGCTGCGCTTCCCAATATTCCATCGGGTCGCGCTTGAATCCACTTTTGGCGAACTGGTGCCAGCGCCCGGCTACATAACACATCAGCAGGTTCGCCTGAGCGGAGACATCCAGATTGGCCGGGATTTCCCCCTCGCTGACGGCGAAGCGCAACACCTGTTTCAGCGTCGCCTCAAGCCGGTCATGCAGTTGATTGATGCGTAGCTGCAGGCGGTCATTTTCGTTTATCAGTGCGTCGCCGGTCAGCACTCGCGTCATACCCGGATTTTTCTGCGCAAAACCAAGCAATAACGACAATATCCCTTCGATTTGCCGCATAGCGCTTTTCTCTTCCGCCGTCCATCTATTGATAAGACTGAACAAGGTGGCTTCAATGAACTCGATCAAGCCCTCGAACATCTGAGCCTTGCTGGCAAAATGCCGATATAGCGCCGCCTCGGAAACATCCAGCTTGACCGCCAGCGCCGCGGTGGTGATTTTCACCGGACGAGGCTCTTCCAGCATTTGCGCGAGAACCCGCAGGATCTGATCTTTCCTTTCACCGGGTTTAGCTGACATACGTTACTCGATGAGTTCCGCGATTGGATAACGCCATAGCTTAAAAATGTCCGTAAGGAAATATGCCTGAAAATTAGCTCGCCTTAATCAGTGTTCCCACACCCGCGTCTGTCAGCACTTCCAGCAACAATCCATGTTCAACCCGTCCATCAATGATGTGACAGGACTTGACCCCGCTCTTTACCGCATCCAGTGCTGAGCCAATTTTTGGCATCATACCGCCTGAGATGGTTCCATCCTCAAACAGTTCATCCACCCTCTGCGCGGTCAATCCGGTCAACAAATTACCATGCCTGTCCAGCACACCCGGCGTATTGGTGAGTAGTATCAGTTTCTCGGCGCCCAGAACACTCGCCAGCCTTCCTGCAACGAGATCGGCATTGATATTGTAGGACTCGCCGCTCTCACCCACGCCAATGGGGGCAATTACCGGAATGAAATCACGTGTTTCGAGCAGCGCAATCAGGGCGGGATCTATGCTTTCAATCTCTCCAACCTGGCCGATATCGATCCATTCATCCGTTTTCTCTCTATCCCGCATAAGCATCTTTTTTGCGCGAATGAAGCCGCCGTCCTTGCCGGTCAGACCCACCGCATGGCCGCCCTGCCGGTTAATGAGATTGACGATGTCCTTATTGACCAGGCCTCCCAGCACCATTTCCACCATGTCCATGGTTTCAGCATCGGTTACGCGCATCCCTTGAATAAATTCGCCCTGCTTGCCTATCCGCTTCAACATATCATTGATCTGAGGTCCGCCCCCATGAACGACCACTGGATTCATCCCCACCAGTTTCAGCAGCACGACATCACGGGCGAAACCCTGTTTGAGATTTTCCTCAACCATGGCGTTGCCGCCATATTTGATGACTATTGTTTTTCCGTGGAAACGCTGGATATACGGCAGCGCCTCAGCCAGGATTCTGGCTTTGTCTTTTGCGGAGGATGGGGATAAAGGCACGATTCTTCCCTATGAATTTTTGAGTATATTATCCTGAATCCGACGTTGACCACTCATTTTCCAGTCTAGCGCAATGAATCACAGCAACTGGAGTTCGCCAGGGGTGTTCAACGTTGTTCGGGATTATGCCAGATTGCAGACGCGAAAAAGCCCCGTCCATGAACAAATCACGCGCCAGGAGTTTGGGGACTTCTCCTGAATCGTGCGCGTATTCTGGCGAGTAGACTGGGACGATGACTGGTCTCTTGAGCGACGCCCTTGTCAGGCACGTCAACGGGTGGCTGAGTGGTGCCCTTGTCAGCGACATCAGGTAGCGGGTCGAAATAGCGGTACAGCATGGGCACTACCACCTTCGTCATCACAGTCGCGGTAATCAGTCCGCAAATCACCACAATGGCTAGCGGCTTCTGCACCTCGGAGCCAAGGCCGGTAGCAATCAGGAATGGCGCCAGGCCCAGTATCGTAGCTGCGGCGGTTATCAGCACGGGACGGAAGCGTGCCTCGCAACTGGTTTTCACCGCATCGGCCACGCTAAGTCCCTGTTCGCGCAGTTCCTTGATAAAAGAAATCAACACCACACCGTTCAATATGGCTACACCCCATACTGCGATGAAACCCACCGATGCCGGCACCGATAGATACTCGCCGGTGATAAAAAGGCCAATAACACCGCCGACGGAAGCGAATGGCAAAGCCGTAAAGATAAGCGCGGCGAGCTTGACTGAACCAAACAGCATGAACAACAGGAAAAAGATTGCGGCGAAGGTAATCGGCACGATCACCGCAAGAGTGGCCATGGCGCGCTCCATGTTCTCGAACTGACCGCCCCAGACAAAATAATAACCAGAGGGTAATTTGACTTCCTTCGCGGTACGCTCCTGCAGTTCGGCAACGAAACCGCCAAGGTCGCGATCATGCACGTTGGCGCCGATCACCACGCGGCGCTTGGCGTACTCACGCGAGACGATCGCTGGACCGTCAATGACCCGGATATCGGCGACAGCACTCAGCGGCACCAGAACGCCGCCGCGCGCCATTATGCCCTCGGGGCCGACATTGCCGGGGGGGCGAAGCAAAAGATCGCGGATAGCTTCGACATCGTCACGGAACTGCTCTGGAAAGCGCAGGAGAAGCGTAAAACGCCGCTCACCCTCGAAAACCTGGGTGACCGCCTTGCCGCCGATGGCGGTTGCAATGAGCTCGTTCACATCGGCAACATTGATACCATGGCGGGCGATGGCGCGGCGATCAATGTCGATGGTCAATTCCTGCTGCCCCGACAGGCGCTCGATACGGAGGTCCCGGGCGCCGCGTGTTGACTTGACGATGCGTGCCACCTGCTCGGATAACTTGCGCAACTCTTCCAGGTCGTCGCCAAAGATTTTGACCGCGACCTGCGAGCGCACCCCGGTCACCATCTCGTCCACCCGCTGCGCGATTGGCTGCGACAACGCGATATTCACGCCAGGCAACACCAACAGCGCCTTGCGGATATCTTCCTCGATCTCCTGCTGGGTACGACCCGATCCCTCCAGGTCCAACGATGCGATAGGGTCGGATTCATTCTGTGACGCCGGGTCGGCGGGAGATTCACCGCGGCCAAGCTTGGACACTACGGACACGACTCCGGGTATCTTGGCGATCAGTTTCATCGCTTCTGTTTCCAGCTTGATCGCTTCCTCCAGCGAGATCGAGGGTACACGGATGATCACGGGCGTCACCGCGCCTTCCCGCATGATTGGAATGAAAGATTTACCAAGAAACGGGTATAGGCCGACCGCCAGCAAAAGAGAGCCCACCGACACCATTGCAGTGGCCTTGGGATTCCTCAACGCTAAATAGAGCAGGCGCAAGTAAAGAGTCTTGAGGATGGCGACAATTTTGGTATCTTCCTCGCTTCCGCCCTTCAAAGCATAGTCACATAGCACCGGCGACAACAGCACCGAAACGACCAGCGCCACCAGCAGCGCGATGGAAATGGTGACGGCAAGGGGACTGAACATCTTGCCTTCCATGCCCTGCAGCGACATCAGCGGCAGGAACACGAGGACAATGATGATAATGCCGTAGATGACCGGAGCCCCCACCTCGGCTGCCGCCTTCGCAATCGTCTCGCTCTTCGGCTCGTCACCGGTTGCGTGGCTCAGGCGCAGAAAGATATTCTCCACTACCACCACGGTGGGGTCGACCATCAGCCCGATGGCGATCGTCAGCCCGCCCAGCGACATCAGATTGGCCGGAATTTCCAGATAGTTCATGATCATGAACGTGACCAGCGGCGTGATGATAAGTGTCGCACACACCACCAGGCTCACGCGCCAATTACCCAGGCAGATAATCATTACCAGGATCACGAAGACCAGCGCTTCGATCAATACACGGTACACGGACTCCAGCGCGGCATCCACCATAACGGTCCGGTCATAAAAAGGCACGATCTGAAGCCCCCCCGGCAACAGGTTGCGCTCATTGATCTCGGCAACCTTTTCCTTCACCCGCCCGACTATGTCCTTGGCGTTGCCGCCGCGCAGCATCATCACGATGCCGGTAACAGATTCGGTATAGCCGTCCTTGATGCTGGCCCCCAGGCGCACCTCCCCGCCGAACTGCACGTGGGCTACGTCGCGCACATATACCGGCACCCCATCCAGCTCTTTGAGTACGATATTGCGGATATCGTCCAGCGTCTTAATCAGGCCGACGCCACGGATCAGATACTGCTCCGCATGCAAGGGCAGAATGTTGCCGCTGGAATTCGCATTATTGCTCGCAATGGCCCGGTCAACCGCCGTCAGCGTCAGATCATAGTGACGCAACCGGTTGGGGTCGACCAGTACCTGGTATTCCTTGACATGGCCGCCTATTGAGTTGATTTCCGCCACACCCTGGACCGAACGCAGGAGCGGCCGCACCACCCAATCCTGGATCGTGCGCCGTTCGGTCAGCTCTTCAACGGTTAGTGCGCGCTGGCCATCGTTGGGATGATCGATCGTGTACTGGTATACTTCGCCCAGACCGGTGGATACGGGGCCAAGCACCGGCATAATCCCCGGTATGAGCCGGGGAGAAACCTCGATCAGCCGTTCCATCACCAATTGGCGCGCAAAGAAAACGTCGGTCTTATCGGTAAATACCAGGGTGATAAGCGACAACCCGCTCTTGTTCAGAGAGCGCATCTCCACCAGCCCCGGCAGGCCGGTCATGGCGATTTCTACCGGGACCGTAACCAGGCGCTCGATCTCCTCCGGACTGCGCCCAACCGCTACTGTGGCGACCTGGACCTGAATGTTGGTCACATCCGGAAAGGCGTCGACCGAGAGATTCTTCGCGGCAAGAATGCCCGCGGCACACAGAGCAAGCGACACCACTACGACTATCAGGCGCTGTCTGAGCATGACGCGGACAATGGAGGCAAGCATCGCTACTCCAGCTCGGCGAGCTTCCGCTCGTTATCCAGGTGAAAGGCGCCATCCACCACAATCTTTTGATCGATGGTAACCCCGTTCAGCACTGGATACATGTCGGCTACTTCGGGACCCAATTCTACGGGGATACGTAAAAACTGGTTGTTGCCTTGAAACAGAAAGACATAATCGCGGTTGGCCTCGCGCACCACCGCTGTTACCGGCACGACCAGGCTTTTGTGCGCATTATCGGTAATATGCATGGTAGCCAGCATGTCGGGCTTGAGTTTGCGCTGCGGATTCTCCACCATTGTGCGCACCATTACTGTACGGGTCAGCGGGTTCACCGTATCGGCAACGAATATGATAAGACCATCGAGGGTCACATCACCCAGCGCCGGAACATGAATCTCCACATGTTGACCAACCTGCACATTGCGCGCGATCTGCTCCGGCACATCACCCACCACCCAGACGGAGGAAAGATCGGCCACCCCGAATAACTGATCGGCCGGTTGCACCACCTGACCGATGATCACGCTCCGCGCAATAATAATGCCGCTTCTTGATGCGTTGATGGTAACGGAAGGCAGGATTTGCCCCTGCTTCGCCAGTTCTGCCAGCACGGCGCTATCCACTCCCAGCAGGCGCAATTGGTCCTTCGCCGCCCCCAGCTCGGCGCGCGCGACTTCCAGCTCCGACTCGCGCCGTTCCACCTCGGCGACGGCGATCACGTCGGCGGCCAGTAAATGTTGAGCACGCTGGGCCGCTTTTTCGGTCAGCACAGTCCGTGAATATGCACGCAAATAGGCCAGCTGCGCCTGGGTCAGTTCAGGACTGGTAAGTCGTGCCAATGGCTGTCCGGCGTTAACACTATCACCCAGCATGACGTATAAATCGGTAATACGCCCCGTCACATAAGACCCGATCCGGACAAGCCTCTCCTCATCCACCTCGACCTGACTGGGAACCTGTAATTTATCGGCGAGATCGACCATGGTGGGTTGACCGATCTTTATACGCGGCACCATTTCCGGCCTGATCGTAATACTGTTTACATCCTCCGGTGCTTGCTTGGCTTCATTGACTGGGGCTGCGGCCTCCTTGCTGCCGCAACCTGCCGCAAGCAACACGATAGTGACAGCGATACCGGTGATCCGTATTGCTTTTTTCATTCGACACCTTGCTCCCTGGGATAATAAGCCCGCAACCGGTCTATTTCAGCGGCGGCAGCCTGTAGATCAAAGCGTGCCTGCAACGAGTCCATAAGAATCCCCCGTAAAATACGCTGGGTATCGAGTACGTCAATCAGGGGGCGCTCGCCAAAGCGGTAAGCCGCCTGGGCGATCTGCAAAGCGTTCTCGGCTTCCTTGATGATCCCGCCTTCGAACATCTCCACCCTGCGGCGGGCAATCTGCAAGGCCTGCCAGGCGGATTCAAATAACTGGCCGATTTCGTAACGGCGGAATTCCAGGGTTTCCCGCGCCCGCGCGGAGTCCGCCACGGCCGCGTCGATTTCCCCGCGGCGGCGATAAAACAAAGGAACAGTCACGTGAAACCCGGCTGTATTCGACGTGTATTGAGCCTCCTGGAAATTGCTGAGCAGGATTTGTACCGACGGCAATACCGAAGCGCGCTCCAGATCGATTCGCTGGAGTGCACGGTGCTGCTCCGCCTCCAGACGCCGCACATCCGGGTTGACAGCAGGCACTTCCTCACGCAACTCCTCCAAAGGGGGCAGGTTGACCGGATCGAACAGAGACGCATTTATCACGAAATCCGGCTTCAGGGCGCCCGCGGTGAATTGCATCAATGCCACCCGCGCACGCAGCGCGCCCAGCTCCGCTGCTTCCTTGCGGCTGGCCGCGTTCAGCACCTCGGCATCGGCCCTGACCAGTTCGAAGCGCGCGGTTTCGCCCACGCCCACGGCCACGTTGATGCGCCGCCGCACTTCCTGCATCAGATCGAAAATACTTGCCTCCATGCGTGCAATTTCCTGGCGCAGCAACAGTTCATAAGCACGCACCCGCAACTGCGCCGCCAAGTCTGCGCGCACCTGATGATAACTGGCACGGCTGGCGTCCACGCCCGACTCCGCCGCCCCGATGCGCGCGCTGCGCACATAAGGGTTCTCGATCCTCTGTGCGAGGGTGACAACACGGTGATTCGTGGCCGGATTTGCCGCCGCGATGCGTGGGTGCTGAGGTCCGCCCGAGAGCGCCACTTCCGGGTTAGGGTAAGCCGCGGCACCAATGACGCCCGCCTCGGCGGCGTCCACTTGGGATCGTGCCGCGCGCACCAGCCCGTTGGCCTCAAGCCCCACTCGTTGCAAGGCCTCGATCGAGAGCGCTCCGGGCGGCATGGCGGCTAAAGCGGCAGCGGACGGCAAAGAGAAAGAAGGTATCTTATCAAAAGTACTCCCGCTAGCGGGTGCCGGAATGGAAGGTGTCCGGACAGAAGAAGGTGCCCTGACAGCAGGTGCGGGAACAGCCGGTGTCGGGACGGATGGCTCAGTGATCGAAGGTAGGACGGGGGGCGGGATACTATCCGATAGGGGAGTAGCAGACCCAGGTCCAAAAATGGGCGACACTTGAGCTGAAACAGCAGTATAGGAGGAGATGAGAATCAGGCTCAGCAAGATGCGGAAGCGGGGTGATATTTGCATCTACTACCTTTTTTATATTTCTGAAAGAAATGAAACTCGCTTCAATCGCCGTAAATAAGCTGGTACCTCAAACAGATGATCCGAGCACTGCTCAACATTATAAAAAAAATCAATTAGGGGTGAAACAAGGTACAGCTATTAATTTTACTCAGTCTAAAATAAAATTTGCATCAATAAAAGTAGTATCTGTCTGATAATATAATCGATATTTACGATCTATTATTACACATTGTATCGACATACAATGCTCAATTACAAACAGTTACATTATTTTTGGGCCGTCGCCAAGGCGGGCAGTATTGTCCGGGCGAGCGAACGGCTGCATCTCACACCTCAGACCTTGAGCGGTCAGATTGGACTCCTGGAAGAAACGCTGGGTGTGGCGTTGTTCTTACGCATTGGAAGACGCCTTGAGTTAACCGAAACCGGCCGGCTTGCGCTGTCCTATGCCGATGAGGTCTTCCAGATAGGAAACGAGCTGGAAGAAGCACTGCGTAGCCGTCCCGAAAGCCGCTCTATTCAACTTCGCGTGGGGGTAGACGATGCGGTGCCCAAATCCATTGCTTACAGGCTATTGACACCGGCAATGTCCCTTGCCGAGCCGGTACGCCTTGTTTGCCGGGAAGATAAGCTGGTGCGTTTACTGGTGGAACTGGCAATTCAGCGTATTGATCTAGTGCTCGCCGACCGGCCCATACCGGCCGGAACTCATGTGAAAGGCTTTAGCCACAAGCTTGGAGATTGCGGTATCACGTTTTTCGCCGAACCGCGGCTGGCTGCGCAATACACGGATAAATGGCCCCTTGTTCTTAATTCCGCCCCTTTGCTTATCCCCGGAAAAGAAGCTGCGGTGCGAATACCGCTGATGCGCTGGTTCGAGGCCCGCCAGATCCGGCCGCATATCGTGGGTGAGTTTGACGACAGCGCGCTGATGCAGGCTTTCGGGCAGGCCGGCACCGGTATTTTCATTGCACCATCGGTGATCGCCGAGGAAGTGCGGCGGGAACATGGCGTTACCATTCTAGGCCATACAAACGAGGTTACCGAGCAGTTCTACGCCATCTCGATGGAACGCCGGCTCACGCATCCCGCGGTCGTGGCCATCAATGACACCGCTCACCGGGAGCTGTTCGCCAACCTGGACACCTACTCGCGCTCACCGGCGGAAACCCCGACCCGTATTACTCGTTCAATAAAAGGATGATTTCAATCCGGATAATCCGCTAGAACGCGAGATAACGGTAGGCAGGGCAGGCTCGGAGAGCCGCCTAATACCTATGAATTGTTCTCGATTTGACTTGACGCCTGTGCAGGATAGGTGGAGCAAAGCGCAACCCATCAAAACCCCACACTACACAACCTATCAAAACAAAGGCATATCAAAATAGAACCTGGTACCGGCGTGACGGCAGCTTGGTGAGGGAGTGAATAACCCGGTGATGGGTTGCGCTTCGCTCCACCCATCACCGGGAACTACCAGAGATCGAGCCCCTCCCTATCAGCCTATTCTCCGTTTGAAGCCGTCAGGAAAAGCAGCTCATTGATCCTCTTAACAAAACCTGCCGGATCTTCAAGCTGACCGCCTTCGGCCAGTAATGCCTGGTCAAACAGGATGTGACTCCAGTCGGCGAAGTGCGTCTGCTCGGATTTCAGGCGCTGTATCATGGGATGATAGGGGTTGATCTCCAGGATAGGCTTGGTGGGATTCACTTTTTGCCCAGCGGATTTTAGCAAACGCTCCAGATTTCCGCTCATATCGTGGCTATCCGCCACAAGGCAGGCGGGAGATTCGGTCAGGCGCAACGTGACGCGCACATCCTTCACCTGCTCGCCGAGCGTACTCTTTATTTTCTCGGTAAGCTCCTTGTAGTCATCCGCCTCTTTCTCCTGTTCTTTCTTCTCCGCCTCGTCTTCCAATTTCCCCAGATCAAGACTGCCCTTGGCCACGGATTGCAGTGGCTTGCCCTCGAACTCGGTCAAATTCGCAACCAGCCACTCATCCACGCGTTCGGCCAGCAGCAAAACTTCGATGCCTTTCTTGCGGAAGACTTCCAGGTGCGGGCTGGTTCTGGCCGCCTTGAGGCTATCGGCGGTGACATAATAAATTTTTTCCTGCCCTTCCTTCATGCGGCCCACATAGTCGCTGAACGACACCGTTTGTTCGTCTGTATCGACATGGGTGGAAACAAAACGCAATAGCTTGGCAATGCGTTCCCGGTTGGCATAGTCTTCCGCCACACCCTCTTTGAGGACTTGGCCAAATTCCTTCCAGAAGGTTTTGAACTTGGCTTTTTCATCTTCCTGCTCGCTTTGCGCCAGATCGTCGAGCAACCCCAATACCTTTTTCACCGCACCGGCACGTATGGCTTCAATATCTTTTGATTCCTGTAATATTTCGCGCGAAACGTTCAGCGGCAAATCATTGGAATCGATTACTCCGCGCACGAAGCGCAAATAATTCGGCAGTAGCTGTTTCGCATCGTCCATGATGAATACCCGCCGCACATAAAGCTTGATACCGTGACGCGGTTCGCGATCGAACAAGTCGAAGGGAGCACGTGACGGAATGTAGAGTAGCTGGGTATATTCCTGTTTACCCTCTACCCTGGCGTGAAGATAGGCCAGCGGCGGCTCGAAATCATGCGCCACATGCTTGTAGAATTCTTCGTACTGCTCCGGCGTAATCTCGCTTTTGGCGCGTGCCCAGAGTGCGCTCGCCTGATTAACAGTCTCGTCTTCATCGGTAATCGTGTTTTCGTTCTTTTCCTGTGACCACTCCTCTTTTTTCATCACAATAGGCAGCGTGATATGGTCGGAATACTTGCGGATGATAGCGCGCAACCGCCAGCCGCTGAGCAAATCATCCTCACCCTCGCGCAAATGCAGAATGACTTCCGTACCGCGATCTGTTTTCTCCACGGTCTCAAGCGTATAATCCCCCTCACCGCCAGACTCCCAGCGCACACCATGTTCAGTGGTCAAGCCGGCGCGGCGGGTGATAAGCGTTACCTTGTCCGCGACAATAAACGCCGAATAAAAGCCAACGCCAAATTGGCCAATCAAGTGCGCATCCTTGGCCTGATCACCGGTTAATGCACTGAAGAATTCGCGAGTACCCGACTTGGCGATGGTGCCGATATGGTCGATAACCTCTTGCCGGGACATGCCGATACCATTATCGGCGATGGTGATGGTGCGTGCCGCGGCATCATGGCTCACGCGGATCTTCAGATCCGAATCGGATTCGTACAGCGCGCCATCGGTTAATCCCTCGAAGCGTAGCTTATCGGCGGCATCCGATGCGTTGGAAATCAGTTCGCGCAGGAAAATTTCCTTGTTACTATACAAGGAGTGAATCATCAGATTGAGCAACTGTTTGACTTCAGTCTGAAAACTTAGATGTTCTTTGGTAGCTGTCGCTTGCATGGGTTCTCTCCTAAAAAAATGCAATAAGATAATGAGGGTGGATCGGCGGTTTTCAAGCCATCCCGCTTCAAAAAACTGCCAAAACCTCGTTCAGAAGCGATTTTCTTCTTTTTTATCCATTTTAAATTCATGGATATTCCAAATACTCCGGAGTTCTAGCATGTGTGCCATAAAAGCCTTCATCCGTTCTGTTGTCGCCCTTAGTCTCTGCTGCTACGTCTTGCCCGCCACCGCACAATACCAGGGCCACTCGCTGCCATTGGACAAAATCAAGCTGCCCGCCGGATTCTCCATTGATTTGTGGGCGGAAGTCCCCAATGCGCGCGGATTGACGCTGGGAAAAAACGGCACGGTATTTGCCGGCTCCAAAGAGGCGGGTAATGTTTACGCCATCACGGACAATGGTGGGACACGGCAGGTCAGGACCCTTGCCAGCGGGCTCAATTCCCCGTTGGGGGTAGCATTCCGGGATGGTGCGCTCTATGTCTCTGCAGTGGAGCGCATTCTACGCTTTGATGGAATCGAAGAAAAACTCGACCAACCGGGAAAACCGGTAGTGATAACCGATAGTTTTCCCACTGAAAAGCACCACGGAGGAAAATTCATCGCTTTCGGCCCCGATGGTCTGCTATATGTGCCGGTAGGGGCACCCTGCAATATCTGCGAACCCGATCCGGAGCGTTTTGCATTGATCGCGCGTATCAAGCCGGACGGTACCAGCCATGAAATCTATGCATATGGCGTGAGAAACACGGTGGGCTTTGATTGGCATCCGGAAACGAAGGAGCTATGGTTTACGGATAACGGCCGCGACTGGATGGGCGATAATCTGCCGCCCGATGAACTCAACCGCGCACCCGCAAAGGGTATGCACTTCGGCTATCCTTACTGCCACGCAGGCGATATTCTTGACCCCAAGTACGGCGCAAAGCGTGATTGCGGCAAGCTTACCGCTCCCGTGGCCAAATTCGACGCGCACGTTGCCCCGCTGGGTATGCGTTTCTACACCGGCAAAATGTTCCCGCCGGAATATCGCAACAGTATTATTGTTGCCGAGCACGGCTCATGGAATCGCCGTAATAAAATCGGCTACCGGCTTCAGCTCGTGCGGATAAAAAACAACAAGGTCGTCAAACAGGAAGTGTTCGCCGAAGGCTGGCTGCAAGAGCAGGATGTTTGGGGAAGACCGGTGGATGTGCTGGTAATGCCCGACGGAGCACTACTGGTTTCCGACGATTACGCCGGGGTTATCTACCGGATCAGCTACAAGAAACCTTAGGAACTTAGGCCCGCGCAAACCCAAGCGAGAAAATCTTATGTTGAGTAATTGGCGGTGATAATAACGGGCAAGCCGTCCCCTCTGAATTTCTCTACACTCCCTCCCGATAGGGTATTGAACGCGCTGGAGAGCATAGGTTTCCGCAGCGATGGCCGGCTGCTGGCTCTCAATAGCTACGAGAACCGCGTCTACCAGATCGGCATGGAGGAGGGACCGCCGCTGGTAGCAAAATTTTACCGGCCCAAACGCTGGACGGATGCCGCCATACTCGAGGAACACGCTTTCGTGCGGGAACTGGCCGAGCGCGAAATACCTGTCGTGCCTGCGTTGATACTGGATGGAATCACGCTGCACAGCTTCGAGGGATTCCGCTTCGCCATTTTTCCAAAACACGGCGGCCGTGCACCCGAACTGGAAGACCGCAACACGCTGGAATGGATGGGGCGCTTCCTCGGGCGCATCCATGCCATCGGCGCACTCAAGCCATTTCACGAACGCCCTACACTGGATATCGCCAGTTTCGGTGAACAACCGCGCGATTATCTGCTGACGCATGCATTTATTCCGGCCGATCTCGATGCAGCCTATCGCGGCGTGGTAGATCAGGCGCTGGATGGCGTACGCCACTGCTTTGCGCGCACGGGCGAAGTGCGCGCATTGCGCCTGCACGGCGACTGCCACGTAGGCAATGTGCTGTGGACAGACGACGGTCCCCACTTCGTGGATTTTGACGACAGCCGCATGGGGCCGGCGGTGCAGGACTTGTGGATGCTATTGTCGGGCGAACGCGCCGACAGGGTACGACAGTTGACGGAGGTGCTGGCCGGGTATGAGGATTTTTGCGATTTTGATGAACGCGAATTGCATCTGGTCGAGGCGCTGCGTACCCTGCGCCTGATCCATTATGCGGCGTGGCTCGCGCAGCGCTGGGACGATCTTGCCTTCAAGCAGGCGTTCCCATGGTTCAACACCCAGCGCTATTGGCAGGATCGCATCCTTGAATTGCGCGAACAGATCGCCCTGATGGATGAGCCGCCACTGTGGCATGCATAACAGCTATTCCGGCGGTTCATAGGGTCATGGGGTGACTATTGGAAAAAATATAATTTAAAAGTAGTTAACCAGTTTTTGAGGTTTATACGGATACGAAAATAATGCCCTGCCCCTGCGGTGGTGCAGGGTTAATAACGAAACCGCCGAGAACTCGGGGCAGCAACGAAAAATATGTCGACTGCTGCGGCCGCTATCTGGACGGTGGCGAAGCCGCGCCCACTGCGGAAGCATTGATGCGTTCACGCTACGCCGCATACACCCTCGGCCGTGAAGATTATCTACTGGCGACCTGGCATCGCAGCACACGCCCGGCTTCACTTGAACTGGCAAGCGAACGGCGCCATAAATGGCTGGGGCTGGAAGTGAAGCGCCATGCGCAACCGGAGCCGGATCATGCGGTGGTGGAATTTGTGGCGTGCTATAAGGTGGGTGGCCGTGCGCATCGTTTGCATGAAATCAGCCGCTTCGTGCGCGAGGCGGGGCAGTGGTTCTACGTGGATGGCGATATTGTCTGAGCTATATGGATTGCTGAATAGCGTAGGCGCACAACGCCATCAGCACTTGGGGGAAAAGCCCGAATGCGAGTATCGCCAGCCCATTCGCGCTTATCAATAGCTTGACGTCACCGTCCGGCAGGATGGGCGCATCGGTTTCCGGTTCATCGAAATACATCAGTTTAACGATGCGCAAGTAATAAAACGCGCCGATCAGCGAGAATAGCACAGCCACCACCGCCAGCCATATATATCCAGCACTCAACACCGCCTGCAGCACTGACAACTTGGCATAAATTCCTACCGTAGGCGGAACGCCGGCCATCGAGAACATCAATAGCAGCGTAATAAATGCGTACCATGGATTGCGCCGATTGAGACCCTTGAAATCTTCGAGCTTATCGGCCTCGAACCCCTCGCGCGACAGCAGCATGATCATGCCGAAAGTGCCCAGGGTCATCAACACGTATACCACAACGTAGAACATGGATGCGCTATAGCCGTTCTCATCGGCGGCGATAAAACCCAGCAGCATGAAACCCATGTGCGAGATGGTGGAATATGCCAGCATGCGCTTGATATTGGTCTGGGCAATAGCAGCGAGATTACCGATCATCATGGACATCACCGCCAGAATGACGAGCATTCCCTGCCAATCCGCCACCATTGCCCCCATACCTTCCACCAGCAGGCGCATGACGAAACCGAATGCCGCCAGTTTCGGAGCCGCACCGATAAACAGTACCACGGCTGTGGGGGCGCCTTGATAAACATCCGGTGCCCACATGTGAAATGGCGCCGCACTCAACTTGAAACTGATACCCGCGACGATGAATACAAGCCCTACCACGAGCACCGCATGATTACTCACGCCGCCTTGAATCACTTCCGTTACGCGAGCAATGTTAAGCGAACCCGTTGCTCCGTAAACCATGGACATGCCATACAGCAGAAAACCGGAGGCCAGCGCCCCGAGAACGAAATACTTTATGGCCGCCTCGGTTGCCACCGCCGAATCGCGTCGCAATGCCACCATGGCGTATTGTGATAACGACAGGAGTTCCAGTCCCAGGTAGAGGGTTAGGAAATGGCTGGCGGAAATCATCACCATCATGCCGAGCGTGGCAAATAACGCCAGACTGAAGAATTCGCCGCTAAGCATGCCGCGTACAGAGATATAGGCACGCGAATACACCAGCACTGTGGCGACAGTGATATACACCAGCATCTTCAGTATATCGGCCATGGCGTCATCCACGAACATGCCCGAAAACGTATAAACCACGCCGGGCACGGAAGTGCCAAAAGTGATCAGCGCACATCCGAGCAGCGTAATTTGCGACAGCAAGTAAGCAACATAGGGTTTTTTTTCGCCCCATGCGATATCGGCCAGTAACACCACGCATACCATGACCAGAAGAAAAATCTCCGGGTAGGCGGGGGCGAAATCAGGCGGCATAAAATTCATTTAGTGTCCTCGAACAGGCGGAACTCGTCTCATTAGTACTACAATTTGCTGCGGGCGACATGCGCCAGCAAATCGTCCACCGTGGTATGCATGACCTCCGTGAATGGCGATGGGTATAGGCCCATTCCCAGTACCGCCACTGCCAAAACCGTCAGGATCAGGATCTCGCGTCCGTTAATATCCTTCAGCGCTTCCACACCGGGACTCGCCACCGCGCCGAACACGACTCGCTTGTACATCCAGAGTGTATAGGCGGCGCCGGTAATAAGGGTGGTGGCGGCGAGGAAACCATACCAGAAATTCACCTTGACGGCGGCCATGATGACGATGAATTCACCGACAAAACCACTGGTCCCGGGTAAGCCCGCATTGGCCATGGCGAACAGCATGAAAAATGCGGCGAATACCGGCATCTTATTGGCTACGCCGCCATAGTCGGCGATCTGGCGTGAATGCAGGCGGTCGTAGAGCACCCCTACGCATAGAAACATGGCGCCGGAAATGAAGCCGTGCGAAATCATCTGCACCATCGCGCCTTCAAGCCCATAAGCGTTAAACAGGAAGAAACCAAGCGTGACAAATCCCATGTGCGACACCGACGAATAGGCAATGAGCTTTTTCATATCCGCCTGTACCAGGGCAACGAGTCCGATGTAGACGACCGCTATCAACGACAACACGATCATCATGGTGGAGAGATGCTGGCTTGCATCTGGCACGATCGGCAGCGAAAAACGCAAGAAGCCATAACCACCCAGTTTCAGCAATATCGCGGCCAGTACCACCGAACCGCCAGTGGGTGCCTCCACGTGCGCGTCCGGCAACCACGTATGCACGGGCCACATCGGCACCTTTACGGCAAACGCCAGCAGGAACGCGACGAATATCAGGATTTGCGGCGTCAGCGGCAGCGGCAGCTTATGATAATCCAGTATCGAAAAACTGCCGCCGGAAACCTGGTAGAGGTAGATGAATGCCACCAGCATTAACAGGGAACCCAATAGCGTGTAAAGAAAGAACTTGATTGCGGCATACACGCGGTTGGGACCACCCCAAACACCAATAATGAGAAACATCGGGATCAGCGAAGCTTCCCAGAAGATATAAAACAAAATCGCATCGAGTGATGAGAACACGCCATTGACGATACCCGACATGATAAGAAACGCACCCATGTATTGGGATACGCGCTTGCTTATCACCTGCCACCCCGCGATTACCACCAGCGGTGTGGTAAAACAATTCAGCAGAATCAGCGGCATGGCAATGCCATCCACACCAAGATGATAATGAATATTGAAATGCTCGATCCAGGCGCTATGCTCCACAAACTGCATGGCGTTCATCAGCGGATCAAACTGGGTATAGAGCGGAATTGCTACCAGCAAGCCCGCTACCGATCCAACGAGTGCAAGCCATCTTGCCAGTTGGGCATTACGGTCGCCACCGGTGGCAAGCACGCCAATGCCGACAAAAATGGGCAGCCAGATGACTAGACTTAACAGGGGAAGGCCAAACAACATGTTTATTCCGTTTTTTTATTCATTAGCGTGTAGCGAAATTCCGGGCTGAAAACCGTAATAATATTTATCTGTTCTTGTTTTCTTAGGACCCGTACAACCAAAAACTCATCAATACAAATACGCCAACGATCATGGTGAACGCGTAATGATAGATATAGCCGGACTGAAAGCGGCGTACCAGCATGGCGATTCCAGCCACCGCTCGTGCCGTGCCGTTGACAAAAAATCCGTCAATAACTTTTATGTCGCCGAATTTCCACAATCCGCCGCCCAACGTGCGCGCACCACCGGCAAATAACCAGGAATAGAATTCATCAATAAAATACTTACGGTCGAGCAAGGTATAGAGCGGCCCGGCGGCCCGGCTTATCTTCCCCGGCAAATCGGTATTCAACATATACAGATACCAGGCGGTGAAAATGCCACCCATTGAGAACCAGAATGGCAGGGTCGTGACGGCATGGGTCATCATTCCCCATATACCATGAAATTCCGCCGACATTTTCGCGAGGGCTTCATGCTGAGGCAGGATTTGTATGGCACTGCCGAAATAGTCTCCAAACAGCATCGGCCCGATCAACCAGCCCGCACCGATGGAAGGTATTGCCAGGACAATCAATGGCAACGTCACTACCCAGGGTGATTCATGAAGATGTTCTTCGGTGTGATGATCCATGCGCGGCTTGCCATGGAAAGTCATGAATACGAGACGGAAGGTGTAGAACGCGGTAACGAACACGGTGGTTACCGCGCAGAAGTAGGCAAAACCCGCACCAGGAATAGTGGCGAAATGCACGGCCTCAATGATGGCGTCCTTGGAAAAGAATCCGGAGAAACCGGGCACGCCCGCGCTTGCCACTGCGGCGATGAACATTGTCCAGTAGGTGATGGGCATGTATTTCTTGAGGCCGCCCATTTTTCGCATGTCCTGTTCATGATGCATGGCGATGATTACCGAGCCAGCGCCCAAAAACAGTACCGCCTTGAAAAAGGCGTGGGTCATGAGGTGAAAAACCCCCGCTGAATAAGCGGATGCACCCAGCGCCACAGTCATGTAACCCAGTTGCGACAGGGTCGAATAGGCTACCACACGCTTGATGTCGTTCTGCACAATCGCCACCAGGGCCATGAATAGCGTGGTAATACCGCCAATCACCAGGATGAACGACAGCGCCGTCTCGCTTAATTCAAATAATGGCGACATGCGAGCCACCATGAAAATACCCGCGGTGACCATCGTCGCGGCATGAATCAGTGCGGAAATGGGCGTTGGGCCTTCCATCGAATCCGGTAGCCAGACGTGTAGCGGAAACTGTGCAGATTTACCCATTGCACCGACAAACAGCAAAATGCAAACCACGGACAATAGCGCCCACGGCGAATCGGGAATGACTTCAATCGTCTGCGTCATGAGTTGCGGCGCCTGGGCAAATACCGCCGCATAATCCAGCGTGCCGAAATACGTCAATACCAGGCCGATACCGAGTAGAAAACCAAAATCGCCGACACGATTGACCAGAAAAGCTTTCAAGTTGGCATAAATCGCGGTAGGACGGGTATACCAGAAGCCGATAAGCAAATAAGAAACCAGTCCAACCGCCTCCCAGCCAAAGAAAAGCTGGAGGAAATTATTCGACATCACCAGCATCAGCATCGAGAAGGTGAAGAGTGAGATATAGCTGAAAAAACGCTGGTAACCCGGATCCCCATGCATGTAGCCAATAGTGTATACGTGCACCATTAACGACACGCCGCTCACCACGACCATCATCATGGCCGAGAGTTGATCGATCAGAAATCCAACCTCGAAACGCGTATCACCAGAAATCATCCAGGTATAAACGCTGCCGTTATAGATGTTTCCTTTCAATACATCCATGAAAACGGTAATGGATGCGACCACGCACACCATCATCAACACAATGGTGGTCCGATGACTCCAGGCTGGCCCGATCATTCGGCCGAACAATCCGGCGATAAGCGCTCCCGCCAGCGGAGCCAGCGGAACCAGTAGGTAAAGTTTTTGCATCTCAGTCATTAAGATTCATCTTCTTGTTTTTAGAACACATGTCTCTGATTACGGATCTGATCCAGACCGTATGATTACCCCTTGAGTTTATCCAGATCATCCACATTGATCGTACGCAGATTGCGAAACAGAACCACCAATATTGCCAGCCCGATGGCGGATTCCGCCGCAGCCACGGTAAGAATGAAAAACACAAAAATCTGCCCCGACACATCTTGCAGGTAATGCGAAAACGCGACGAAATTCATGTTTACCGCCAGGAGCATCAGTTCGATCGCCATCAACAGGATGATTACATTTTTCCTGTTGAGAAAAATCCCGACAATGCTGATGGCGAACAAAATCGCGCCGAGGACAAGGTAATGGGATAATGAAACCAAGCTAACGACCCCTTTTTCAGGACAACATCAAAACAACGTCATACAACCGTTTTTTATTCTCTTTTTCGGCTTTATTCTTTCTTCTCGGATGGCATCGATACCATCCTCACCCGGTCTTTACGCTTTACCGCCACCTGCTTCGCCACGTCGAGACTCTTGAGACCGGTACGGCGGCGCAAAGTCAGGGCTATGGCGGCCACTATCGCCACCAGCAAAAGTACCGCCGCCAACTCAAACGCATAAACATATTCGGTATAGATCAAACGGCCCAGTTCCTTGGTATTGCTGTAATCCGCAGGGCGCGAGGATGGTGCCGGCATTTTATCAGCACCAAACTGCTCGCCCATCAGCACCATCGCCATTTGGGCCGCCATCACCAGTCCCAGGAACGCGCCGACCGGAAACCACTTCCAGAACCCCTCACGCAGTTGATCGAGATTGATGTCAAGCATCATGACCACAAACAGGAACAGCACCATCACCGCCCCGACATACACCAGCACCAGCGTAATCGCGAGAAACTCCGCTTCCAGCAGCAGCCATAGTCCGGCAGACGTAAAAAAAGCCAGTACCAGCAGTAATGCCGAATGCACCGGGTTACGAGCGGTAATGACGCCCAATGCGGATGACACCAGCACGGCCGAAAAAAAATAAAAAGTGATATCTTGAAAACTCATGTGGGCATTTCTATCAATTCAAAGCTCTGTAGGTCGGGTTAGCGTAGCCTTGCCTTATCTGACGATCCAGCCGACAAATTCCTTCATTTTCCAATTCATCGGTAGCCCGCATCCGCCGCCCGGTCTTTTGCTATCTGCTCCTCATATCGATCTCCCACCGCCAGCAACATTTGCTTGGTATAGATCAAATCACCGCGCTTCTCGCCGTGATATTCGAGAATCCGGGTCTCGACAATCGAATCCACCGGACAGGATTCCTCGCAGAAACCACAAAATATGCATTTTGTCAGATCGATGTCGTATCGTGTGGTACGGCGGGTTCCGTCATCGCGTTGCTCGGATTCGATAGTGATTGCCAGCGCGGGACACACCGCTTCGCACAGCTTGCACGCGATACAGCGCTCTTCTCCATTGGGATAGCGGCGTAGCGCATGAAGACCGCGAAACCGGGGGGATTGCGGCGTCTTCTCTTCGGGAAAATGCACCGTAATTTTACGCGCAAACATGTATCGCCCGGTCAGCATCATCCCTTTGACCAGTTCAAACAACAGGAAAGTACGGAAAAAATCCTTGACACGGTTCATGGCTTTCTCCTGTCTCAGTGGAACCACAGGTTAAGTGGAAAGGCGTTCCGAACGGACGGTGGAAATTGCATTATCAAACCTAGCAGCAGTATCCAGACAAGCGTGATCGGAATGAACACCTTCCAGCCAAGACGCATGATCTGATCATAGCGGTAGCGTGGAAAGGTGGCACGGAACCAGAGAAAACAAAACAATAAAAACGATATTTTCAGTACCAGCCAGATAAAACCTGGAATCATGGTAAATGGTGCGATATCGACCGGCGGCAGCCATCCTCCCAGAAAGATAATGCTGGCAAGCGTTGCCACCAGGATCATATTGGAGTATTCCGCCAGAAAGAATACCGTGAACGCCATGCCGGAATATTCAACATGGAATCCGGCGACGATTTCCGACTCACCCTCAGCCACGTCAAACGGAGCACGATTGGTTTCCGCCACGCCGGAAATGAAATACACCAGAAACATGGGAAACAGTGGAATAAGATACCAGTTGATAAAACTCCCGCCCTGCTGGCCCTTGACGATATCGCTCAGGTTCAGGCTCTGCGACATCATCAGCACGCATACCAATGCGAAGCCCATCGCCAGCTCATAAGAAACCACCTGCGCGGCGGACCGCATCGCGCCGAGGAAGGCATACTTGGAATTGGAGGCCCAGCCCGCGATGATAACCCCATAGACTCCCATGGAAGTCATGGCCAGAATATAAAGCAGGCCCGCATTGATGTCGGCCAATACGACCTCGGGAGAAAACGGCACTACCGCCCACGCCGCCAGCGCTGGCGCGAATGTCAGCACCGGAGCCAGCACAAACAAAAATTTGTTCGCGCCACTGGGAATGATGATTTCTTTCATCACGGCCTTCACCGCATCCGCGATGGGCTGCGCCCAGCCGCCCAGCCAGGGAATACCGAAGAAAGTTACGCGATTGGGTCCCACACGCATCTGCATGAAGGCGATAATCTTGCGTTCCGCAAACGTGAGATAAGCCACGGCAAGCATCAATGGCAATATGATGGCGACGATCAGCAGCGCGTTCTTCGTCAGAACGAAAAGAGCGGGACCCCACTCCGAACCAAAAAGGTCCCCGAATAATTGTTGCGCGTATTCCATCAAATCACTCTGGTTTCTTGCATTACAATCTTTCCACTACTATTTCACCGAACATCTCACCCAATGCCGCGGTCAGGGGATGTGCGCAAGCCACCCGCACACAATTTGAAGGCAGCTTGTCGTCCCGGGCCGCCAGCAGTTGCGCTTCGCCCTCGCCCTGTTTCAACCTTACATTGTCACCCGGATTTATGCCGAGCGTATCCATTAAATTGCCCGGCATCCAAGCCAGCGGCGTGGCGGCATCCCGTGTGCGCTGCAGCGAATCGGCACGGCGCACAATAGGGTCGGCCTGATGAATCGGGACTTCACCGATGCGCTGAATTCCGCCATTCTTCGGCTCATTCATCAGTCCACCAGTGGCGAAATTTTTCAGATTGTTGCTCAGGCGGGCGCTGATATCGCCACCTGCCGGAAGAATCTCCGCACGCACCTGCTCCGGCGTATCGTAGGCAAAACCATCAAGTTCCAGCATGCTGCCCAATACCCGCAGGACTTTCCATGCAGGACGCGTATCGGCGAGGGGTGCGACCACGCCATTGAAACTTTGCACGCGGCCCTCGGTATTGATAAAGGTACCCGAGGTTTCGGTGAATGGCGCGATCGGCAATAGTACATCCGCATAATCACCCTCAAGAACGGCACGGTTTTTGTATGCGCTCATCACCACCACCAGCTCCGCCGCGTCCAGTGCTTTCATCGTCTGATGCGGATTGTAGCTATCCAGCTCCGGCTCCAGATTCATCAGCATGTAGGCCTGGCATGGTTGCGACGCATGTGTGGCCGCACCCCTCCCGAGCATTTGCGAAGCATTCATGTTTTCCGGTTCGGGCTGGCCGGAATCTCCGGCAGCCGCGCTCAAGCCGCCGTAGTCAGGAATTGCCCCGGCAATATAGGCGCCGACACTATTGGCGGCCTCGCCCAATACGCCAAACTCCGCCTCGACAATATGCGCAATATGCTGCGCCAGCCCGTGAATATCCGCATATTGCGGATGATGCTGCGCCATGTTGCCAAGAAAAATCGCGGCGGGCTTATTATCAATGAGGCTGGCCGCCATCGCCCGCGCGGCATCCGTCACGCTGATGGAGTCCGATACTGCTTTCGCTGAATCGGGAATCTCCACCTCCTTCAGCTCGGCGGCGGCTTTCAAGACCTGCGCCAGCACCACCGCCATTGCGGCAGGTGCGACGATGGCGCGATTAACCACCTTCGTCAGCAGATCGTCATCCACCGGATTAACGAGATTCAGTTGGGCGCCCTGCTTCACCGCCTGGCGCAGGCGCTGCGCAATGAGAGGATGATCCTTGCGCAGGGTACTGCCGATAACCAGCGCCGATTTCAGATGGGAAATACCGGCAACACTCATTCCCAACCACGGCGCGCCTTGCAACTGTTGATCCGCGCGGAAATCGGATTGACGCAAGCGATGATCCACATTTCCGCTACCTAATCCCCGCACAAGTTTTTGTAGTAGATAGAGTTCTTCCAGTGTGCTGTGAGGAGAAGCCAACGCACCAATACTCGAGGCGCCGTGTTTCTCTTTTACGGCGCTCAATCCATTTGCAACGAATTCCAGCGCGGTTTGCCAGTCGCATTCCTGCCACTCGCCATTGCGCTTTATCATTGGTGTGCTCAGGCGCTCGTCCGAGTTCAGACCCTCATAGGAAAAGCGATCCTTATCCGACAGCCAGCACTCGTTGACTTCCTCGTTCTCGCGCGGCAACACGCGCATGACACGATTCTGCTTCACCTGAACCACGAGATTGGAACCAAGACCACAATGCGGACTCACTGATTTCCTGCGGGACAGCTCCCAGGTACGTGCCGAATAGCGGAAAGGTTTACTGACCAGCGCGCCGACCGGACAAAGATCGATCATATTGCCGGATAACTCCGAGTCCACCGTACTGCCGACAAATGACAGGATTTCCGCATGTTCGCCGCGGCCCGCCATGCCCAACTCCATGATACCGGCAATCTCCTGGCCGAAGCGCACGCAACGGGTGCAATGGATGCAGCGGGTCATATCGGTGGAAATCAGCGGACCCAGATTCTTGTTCGCTACCACCCGCTTGGCTTCGGTATAACGTGAGGCGCTCGCTCCATAGCCCACTGCAAGATCCTGCAACTGACATTCACCGCCCTGGTCACAAATGGGGCAATCCAGCGGATGATTGATAAGCAGAAATTCCATCACGCCTTTCTGTGCGGTTACCGCCTGTCCGGTGTGCGTAAAGACCTTCATGCCCTCCATGGCGGGAGTGGCGCACGCGGGCAAGGGCTTGGGCGCTTTCTCCACTTGCACCAGGCACATGCGGCAATTGGCCGCGATGGACAGTTTCTTGTGATAACAGAAATGTGGAATATATATACCCAGCTGGTTGGCACCGTCCATGACGGTACCATTCTTGGGCACAGATACCTGTTTTCCGTCGATTTCGAAATTGATCATTGGGCACTTATTCTCGGATTAATCGCGAATAGACGCAGCTAAAAAAGAAAGGCAATTTTTTATCCATGCTTATGCGGTTACACCATACATCTCTTGTGTTCAATATGGTAAGCAAACTCGTCCCGGAAATGCTGAATCATGGCGCGTACCGGCATGGCGGCCGCGTCACCCAGTGCACAAATGGTTCGCCCCTGAATATTGTCAGCAACATTGTTGAGCAGATCGAGATCTTCCATCCGCCCCGTGCCGGTTTCAATTCGATGCACCACACGATAAAGCCAGCCGGTTCCTTCGCGGCAAGGTGTGCATTGACCGCAGGATTCCTCAAAATAAAAGTATGACAATCGCTCCAGCGCTTTTACCATGCAGGTGGTGTCGTCCATAATGATGACAGCGCCGGAACCCAGCATGGAACCGGCTTTGGCAATGGAGTCATAATCCATGTCGGTCTGCATCATGATGTCGCCGGGCAACACCGGCATGGATGAACCTCCGGGAATACATCCTTTCAGTTTTCGGCCGCCACGCATGCCGCCCGCCATTTCCAGGAGGGTGGCAAACGGCGTACCCAGCGGCACCTCATAGTTACCAGGCTTGTTGACATGACCTGACACCGAGAAAAGCTTAGTGCCACCGTTGTTGGGTTTGCCCAGCTGCAAAAACTTCTCGCCACCGTTGCGAATGATCCAGGGCACTGAGGCGAATGTTTCGGTATTGTTAATGGTGGTAGGTTTGCCATAGAGTCCGAAGCTCGCCGGAAAGGGGGGTTTAAAACGCGGCTGGCCTTTCTTGCCTTCCAGCGATTCGAGCAGCGCGGTTTCCTCGCCACAGATATAGGCGCCATAACCATGATGGTTGTATAACTGGAAACTGAAGTTGGAGCCCAGAATGTTATTCCCCAGATATCCCGCGGCACGCGCTTCGTCTACTGCTTCCTCCATGCGCTCATAGGTATCCCAGATTTCGCCATGAATATAGTTATAACCCGCCTTGATACCCATCGCGTAGGCGCCGATGATCATGCCTTCTATCAGGATGTGTGGATTGTGACGCATGATATCCCGGTCTTTGAAGGTGCCCGGCTCGCCTTCGTCGGAATTGCATACCAGATACTTATCGCCCTCGTACTGCTTGGGCATGAAACTCCATTTCAACCCGGTCGGAAAACCCGCGCCACCACGTCCGCGCAATGCGGATTTCTTGACTTCCTCGATGACTTTCTCAGGCGGAATTTTCTCGTCCAGAATTTTTCTCAGCGCGGTGTACCCGTCGCGCTGCTCGTAATTTCTAAGCCGCCAGTTCTCGGGATCCGATGGATTCAGTCCCGCCAGCAATACCTGCGTAGGCTGGGTCATTTGTTCAGCTCCTCCAGCAATTGGTCGATACTGTCGTTGGACATGAAGCTACACATGCGTTTGTTATTCACCAGGAGCACAGGCGCGTCGCCGCATGCCCCCATGCACTCGCCTTCCTTCAATGTAAATTTTCCGTCGGCGGTGGTCTGATTGAAACCGATACCCAGTTTTTGTTTGATATGGGTCGCCGCATCGTTGGCGCCGGAAAGTGCGCAGGGAAGGTTCGTACAGACGGTAAGCTTATGTTTACCCAGTGGCTGAAGGTTATACATGTTGTAGAACGTCGCCACCTCATACACGGCTATCGGCGGCATGCCAAGATAGCGGGCAATGAAATCCATGGTTTCATTAGCCAGCCATCCTTTCTCATCCTGCGCGATGGCGAGCGCCGACATTACCGCCGACTGTTTTTGATCGGCGGGATATTTGGTGAGCTCATGGTCAATTTTTTTAATGGACTCAGGGCTTAACATGTCAATTTGGCTGCTTCACTGTCTATCTGGGTAACGGTCAATGGATCTGTCTGTTTATCTGTCGATTTCACCAAATACAATGTCTTGCGTACCGATAATGGCCACCACATCGGCGATCATATGTCCGCGCGACATTTCATCCAGCGCCGCCAGATGGGGAAAGCCTGGTGCGCGAATTTTAAGCCGGTAAGGCATATTGGCGCCATCCGATACCAGGTAAATGCCGAATTCACCCTTGGGGTGCTCAACCGCGGCGTAAGCCTCACCCGGCGGCACATGAAACCCCTCGGTAAAAAGCTTGAAATGATGAATCAGCTCTTCCATGTTCTGCTTCATTTCAACGCGTGCCGGTGGCGCGATCTTGTGGTTGCCGGTTATGACGGGTCCCGGGTTCTTACGCAGCCATTCGACACACTGCCGGATGATACGGTTGGATTGACGAAACTCTTCTATTCGCACCAGATAACGGTCATAGCAGTCGCCGCTGACACCGACCGGTATATCGAAATCCATCCGGTCATAAACTTCATACGGCTGTTTTTTCCGCAAATCCCATTCCACACCCGAACCGCGCAGCATCGGACCGGTAAAACCCAGGGCCATGGCACGTTCGGGCGAGACCACACCGATGCCTACCAGCCGCTGTTTCCAGATACGGTTGTCGGTTAGCAGTGTCTCATATTCATCTACATAGGTAGGAAAACGATTGGTAAAGTCTTCGATGAAATCCAGCAGCGAACCACTACGGTTCTCATTGAGAATTTTGGTACTTTTTTCGTTGTGGATTTTCGACGCCTGATATTGCGGCATTGAATCCGGCAGATCCCGATAGACGCCACCAGGACGGTAATAAGCGGCATGCATTCTGGCACCCGAAACCGCCTCGTAACAATCCATCAAGTCTTCGCGGTCGCGGAAGGCATAGAGAAACACGGTCATTGCGCCCACATCCAGCGCGTGCGCGCCCAGCCACAATAGATGATTGAGTATGCGTGTGATTTCATCAAACATCACGCGAATATATTGCGCACGTAAAGGTACTTCAAGTTGAAGCAGCTTCTCAATGGCCATTACATAGGCGTGCTCATTGGACATCATGGACACGTAGTCCAGCCGATCCATGTACGGCACTGACTGAATGTAGGTTTTGTATTCGGCCAGCTTTTCGGTCGCACGATGCAGCAGGCCGATGTGCGGGTCGGCACGCTGTATGACTTCGCCATCCAGCTCCAGCACCAGGCGCAACACGCCATGCGCCGCCGGATGCTGCGGACCGAAATTCATGGTGTAGTTGCGTATCTCAGCCATATTTAAGAAATCCTCTCCACGGAGATCTCATTCGCTATCCCCATAATGCTCTTCGCGGATTACGCGCGGCGTGATCTGGCGCGGTTCAATGCTGACCGGCTGGTAAATTACTCGCTGCTGGTCGGGATCGTAGCGCATCTCGACATTTCCGCTTAACGGAAAATCCTTGCGGAACGGGCTGCCGATAAACCCATAGTCTGTGAGAATGCGACGCAAATCGGGGTGACCCGTAAAGACGATGCCGTAAAGATCAAATGCCTCGCGCTCGAACCAGTTGGCGGATGGCCATATGCCAATTACCGAATTCAGAACCGGGAACTCATCGTCATCGGCGAATACCTTGACCCGCAACCTGCGGTTATGGCTGATGGAAAGCAGGTGATAGACGACAGCGAAACGTTTGCCCTCCCAGCCGTTCCCGGAGGGAGATTCGGAACCATAGGCCGAATAATCCAGACCACATAAGTCGGCGAGCATTTCAAAACCCAGATCCGGATGATCGCGCAAAGTCTCCATTGACCATAGCATATCCACGGGAGATACCGTGATCGTTAATTCGCCCAACCGTTCGCTGATGCTGCCAAGCTTATCGGCCAGCACATTTTGAAGGCAAAGGGCGAGCGTTTCCAAGCGGGAGGAAGACATAGTTAACTCAGCGGGCGATGGTATTGGTGCGGTGGATCTTGTTCTGGAGCTGGATAATGCCGTAGAGCAATGCTTCCGCCGTTGGCGGACAGCCGGGAACATAGATATCCACCGGCACGATACGGTCACAACCCCGCACAACGGAATAAGAATAATGATAATAACCGCCACCGTTGGCACAGGAACCCATGGAGATTACCCAGCGCGGCTCAGCCATCTGATCGTAAACTTTACGCAGTGCGGGCGCCATCTTGTTGCACAATGTGCCGGCAACAATCATCACATCCGACTGACGTGGGCTGGGCCGAAAAACGATGCCGAAACGATCAAGATCGTAGCGTGAAGCGCCCGCCTGCATCATCTCCACGGCACAGCATGCGAGGCCAAAAGTCATCGGCCACATGGATCCGGTTCGTCCCCAGTTAATGACATTATCCAGACCTGTGGTAACAAAACCTTTTTCCATTACGCCGCCGTTAGTACTCATAGCATTAATCCCATTCCAGAGCACCTTTTGTCCATTCGTAAATAAAGCCAACGACAAGGATGCCAAGAAAAACCATCATGGCGACAAAACCGAACATGCCGATCTCATTCAACACCACCGCCCATGGAAACAGAAAGGCGATTTCGAGATCGAATAGAATGAACAAAATGGCAACCAGGTAATAGCGTACGTCGAACTTCATGCGCGCATCTTCGAACGCTTCGAAACCACACTCGTAGGGTGAAAGTTTTTCGCTATCGGGTCGATTGGGAGCGAACAGCCAGCCAAGCGCCATGGGCACCACACCGACGGCAAGGCCGATGAGAATGAATAGCAGGATAGGAAAATAATTTTCGAGCATCGATATTATCAAAAATAAAGAACTAGAAACCAGGTTACCATTTATGCTCTACGCATCTGTTTACTCTGATTCTCAGCCCTATCCCATAATTGGTGCCGACGGCGAGACTCGAACTCGCACAGCTTTCGCCACCGCCCCCTCAAGACGGCGTGTCTACCAATTTCACCACGTCGGCGGCTTAACTTGAGTTCTAGTCAGAGGCGCAATTTTATTAGAACGCAGCTTTAATTAATTGTTCAATTAACTCATCAGAAATGTTATTTCGGTATTTCAGTGGCCTTGGAGGCTTCTCCTTCAGCAGGAGCTGCCGGGGCCGGCTCTACCGGCTTGGCTGATTGAACCGGCACCACTTTGTCCATAACCCCTCCTCCTTCTGTCTTGTGGCTGGAAAGATAGGTAAGCCCGAGACTGGTGATAAAAAATACCGCAGCCAACGCCCCTGTTGTCCTGCTCAGAAAATTTGCTGAACCACTGGCACCGAATAAACTTCCCGACGAGCCGCTGCCAAAGGCGGCTCCCATATCGGCCCCTTTGCCATGTTGCAATAAAACCAAAACAATTACAGTAATGGCCGTCAGTACATGCACTACCCAAATAAGTGTTTCCAACGCCTACTCCAAAATGAGTTAATTATTTGCCGCCCGGCAGATCGCAATGAATTCATCGGCAACAAGCGAAGCGCCGCCAATCAATCCCCCGTCAATATCCGGCATGGCGAATAGCTCCTCAGCATTATTTGCCTTGACGCTGCCGCCATAAAGAATCTTTAACCCGGCAGCCACTTCGGGACTGTGAGCGGCGATTCTATCGCGAATGAAGGCATGCACATCCTGGGCCTGACTGGGTGTAGCAGTTTTCCCGGTTCCGATAGCCCATACCGGCTCATAGGCCAATACCGATTGAACCAGCGCATTGATGCCCGCTGATTCAATAATTGCATCCAGTTGTTCCGCCACCACTTGCTCGGTAATGCCAGCCTCACGCTGATCCAGCGTTTCACCAACACATAGGATGGGTATCAAGCCGGCCGCTTGAGTCGCTTTGAATTTAAGCGCCACTGTACGACTATCTTCACCATATAATGCGCGCCGTTCCGAATGACCGGCAATAGCATAACGACAGCCGAAATCCATCAACATGGCCGCCGATACCTCACCCGTATAAGCGCCTTTGTCATACTGGCTTACATTCTGGGCACCCCACTGGATAGGCGTGTCCCGCAGCAATGTTTGCGTCTGAGCGAGGTAGGGATAAGGCACGCATACCGCAAAACCGGCGTTACGCAGGGCTGCCGTTCCCGCAACGATTGCGCCCAGCAAGTCCTGATTCTGTGCCATTCCGCCATGCATTTTCCAGTTGCCTGCAACCAGCTTCGAACGCATAGCCATCATCGCCGCCTTTGTCCTTAAAAGCAGCGAATGTTACCTGTGAATGGGTACCGGGTCAATCAGAAGGCAAGGGATACCGCCCCGAATAAAGTTCGAAAATACTAAAAACAGTGGATGAGAATGGAATGGCTGGAATGAAGGGTATTGATCCCCTGTGATTTGCAGGAACGGGCGCTGAGAACCGTTCATGTGCATCGCAAGATATTTGTAATATAAATAATATCTTCCGCGTTTGATATTTCTTATGTCGAGAACGCTAGAGCGGTTACCTGTCGGATTTAGGTTCAACCAAAACGACCGGTAATATAATCTTCCGTCTGTTTATTTTTAGGCTTGATGAAAATAGTGTCGGTCACATCAAATTCGATGATTTCACCCAAATACATATAGGCGGTGTAATCCGATACACGCGCCGCCTGTTGCATATTGTGAGTAACGATGAGAATGGTAACCTTATCTTTCAGGTCAGCGATAAGCTCTTCAATGCTGGCGGTGGCGATAGGATCAAGCGCCGAAGTAGGCTCGTCGAATAAGAGGATTTCAGGATCCGTGGCGAGCGCCCGGGCGATACACAGACGTTGCTGCTGGCCACCCGAAAGATTGTAAGCAAGCTGTTTCAAACGATCTTTCACTTCGTCCCATAATGCCGCGTCGCGCAATGCCTGTTCCACCTTCTCATCCAGCACCGCGCGCTGCCTTACTCCACGCACTCGCAGGCCATAAGCCACATTCTCGTAGATGGATTTTGGAAATGGATTGGGTTTCTGAAAGACCATACTGACACGCATTCGCACTTCGATCGGATCCACGTTACGGGAAAGAATATTGACGTTATCTGGGTGCAGAATAATCTCGCCTACATAACGATTCCCTGGATAGAGGTCATGCATACGGTTGAAGCAGCGAAGATAAGTGGATTTGCCACAGCCGGACGGACCGATCAATGCGGTGACCTGTTTTTCATGCAACGTCATGTTAATGTTTTTAAGCGCGTTAAATGCGCCATAATAAAAACTCAGATCTCTGACTTCGGATTTGCACGGAATCGGTGTGATATCCGCAACGGAGTTGTCTCGCGGGAAATTCTCTACCATTTGATATTCTTTCGCATGCGATAGCGCAAATAAATGGCTAACGCGTTCATGGTGAGCGTCATCACTACCAGAACAAGTCCCGCCGCCGCTGCGTTGGCCTGAAATTCTTCCTCCGGCCGCGACACCCAGTTAAACATCTGGATCGGCATCACTGTGAATGACGCCATCAGCCAATCAAAAGACAAAAAGGGAAATTCCGCTGTTATCGGGGACGGCGGCAGGAATGCGATGAAAGTCAGCGCGCCAATGGTGATGATGGGCGCTGTTTCTCCAATCGCACGAGCAAGACCGATAATGACGCCCGTCAAAATACCGGCTGCGGAATACGGAATAAGATGATCAGAAACAGTTTGCCACTTGGTTGCCCCAAGTGCATACGCACCCTCGCGGATAGCCACGGGAATCGAACGTATAGCCTCACGGGTTGCAACGATCACAACTGGCAGGATCAATAGTGCCAGCGCCAGGCCCGCCGACAAAATGCTCTGGCCGAATCCCAACTGATGCACGAACAGGCTCAACGCCAACAGTCCATAGATAATGGACGGCACACCTGCAAGATTGGTCACATTAATTTCAATAATCTCGGTGAGGAGGTTTTTAGATGCATACTCCTCCAGATAAATGCCCGCTCCAATACCCATCGGCACGGCCGCCACCGCCGTCACCATCATGACCAGCGTCGTTCCGACCCAGGCGGACAATATACCCGCCGAACCCGCGCGGCGCGATGGGAAAGAACTAAAAAAATCCCATGACAAACGCGGCATCCCGTCGATGAGCATGCGGGAGAATAATGCCATGAATGTCAGTATCGCAATCATCAGCACGAGTACCCCGATAATCATAAAAATGAGATCCCAAAGCTTATGACGTGCGATGATGGCACGAATCTCGTTCAGGTTTTTTTCATCTCTCATCAACCGGATCCGGGGAAAAATCAGTGGGGTATATTCATTAGAAGACCGCAAATCAAGCGGCAGAAAAAACCCGGCTGGTTAAATACATAATTCCTATCAGGCTCAATAAATCTCGCGATACCGCTTGCGTAGCAGGTGGCCAATAACATTGAATACCAGCGTTAATAGCAGTAATGTAAGTCCGGCGGCAAAAATGGTCTGATAGCCAATGCTGCCATGGGGCAGATCGCCCAAGCTTACCTGCACAATATAGGCGGTGATTGTGGCCGCTGGCTCCATTGGATTCCATGTGAGGTTCGGCTGCATGCCGGCAGCTATCGCCACCACCATGGTCTCTCCTACCGCACGGGAGATACCGAGAATATAGGCGGCGGCAATGCCGGAAAAAGCGGCGGGCATCACTACCCGGATAGCGGTCTGGAGTCTCGTGGCGCCCATCGCATAGGAGCCCTCGCGCAGGTGCATCGGCACCGCACGCATGGCGTCCTCCGCCATGGAGCTGACATAGGGAATAATCATGATGCCCATCACCAGACCGGCGGAAAGCAGACTGAAGCCGGGTAACTCGGGGAAAATTTGTTGCAGCAGGGGTGTGACGAACAGTAACGCGAAATAACCGTAAACCACCGTTGGCACACCACCCAGCAGCTCAAGAAATGGCTTGGCGATTTCACGCACGGCAAAAGGTGCGAATTCGGAAAGATATATGGCAGTTATTGTACCCATGGGGATCGCTACCGATAGCGCCACAGCGGAACTCACGACGGTCCCGGAAATCAACGGGAGTATGCCGTAGTGCGCATCGTCAAACAGCGGTGTCCATTGGGTATCGGTGAGAAAATCCCAGAGCGGAACGTGTTCGAAAAACACAAACGACTCTTTCACCAGCATCACCACGATGGCGATCGTAATTGCAACTGAAACAAACGCCATCAGGAATAGTGTGGCCTCAATGAAACGTTCACCCAAGTGACGACTGTAACTATACCCAAGTTTTCCGGGCTGATTGGTATCAGTGGGAGACTCCGTGGTCACAAACAAATGCCTCAGTAAAAGTTGGGTTTTTCGAGGAGGCTAGATATTACGATGGATATGTTACAGTCTCGTGACATTGACAGTCTCGTGACATTGAGAGAAGCACTAACCTGAAATCCATCTGAGAGCTAATAAATAAGAAGATTAAATCAAAGAAGTGACCAAAGATCCCTTTTCGACAAAATTGTGAATTGTTATGAAGCCATCTGATTTACCGCTAAAACCATCAGTCACTCACAGGCAAGCCAAGTCTCTCCGATGATCCAGGTATTCACAAAATCTCTGATTAATTTTTTAATAACACTCGACCAGCGTCATACGGTATGACGAGTTGCCGACTCATTGAAAAACTTCAAGTAAGCTGAATATTGACTGCGTGTAGCATCCGCAGCACCATCAGTACGGATACACCGCGTTGGATTCCGGGCAAAGATAGACATCAACACGTGGCAACGCAGAGTTACATGCGGCCTGCCATTACCGGGAAACCGCATCTGGACTGATAAACCTTATCCATTAAGCCGGAATACTGTCAGGCCGAATCATCCCTCCTCTTCTTCCTCCTCCTCGTCGTCCTTATCCTTCTTTTCAGGCTTGAGGACCATCTTGCCTTCCTTGCGGCTGGAATTGAGGTCGGTCTCGGCGACTTCCTTGTGCACCAGGTTCTGATGGCAGTCGATGCAGGTGGCCCCTTCGGTCTCCATCTTCTTGTGCGCGGCCT
>NZ_FMVD01000040.1:0-1701 GCF_900101945.1 Nitrosospira sp. Nsp13
TCCATATTCCAGATAATGACAGGCGAGAACATCAGAAGGGCAAGCGCGGCGGCGAGGTATGGCTGCGGACGGCGCAGCCAGCGGCGTGAGGCGGGGTCCAGAATCACGAACAGCAGCGCCGCCGGTCCCAGCAGGCCCAGCGTATACTTGGACAATATCCCCAGGCCAAAAGCAATGCCAAGGCCCAGCCAGGCTCGGTTGCCATCCGACGCCAGCAATACCCGTTCCATATAGTACAACGTGGCGGCCCAAGCGGCCATCTGGGAGGCATCGGCTGTCATTAACATGCCCGGGACAAAACCAAACGGCAGTATGGTCAACAGCAGCACTGCGCGCATGCCGGTGGATTTGTCGTACAGGTTGCGTGCCAGCGCATACAGGTAGCCCATTGTTATCAGGCCGCAGATGAATGCACCGATGCGAACGCCGAACTCCGTATCGCCGAAGATGGCGGTGCCCAGCCAGATCAGCCACGCCACCATGGGGGGGTGATCCAGAAAGCTCAATTCCATGTGCTGGGCATAATTCCAGTAATAGGCCTCATCGGGAATCAGCTGTGCCTGGCCCAGGTAGATCAGGCGCAGCAGTACGGCAAAGGCGGCAATGCCGAGCGAGGCTACCCGCCAGCGCACATCCGCCGAAGGAAGGTCCTGCCGGACAGGGAACACGTAGAAGGCGCTACCGAGATACTGGAGGGCGGCCGTGACTGCGACAGCGGGAAATATCGCCAGCATGGGGGCCATATGCCAGCCATAGACCAGCCATGCCAGGACCCCGCCGCGCATCAGCAAGGTGAATAGCCCCATCGTCAGGAAACGGCCAAAATGAGACCATCGCGGATAGCCTGCGGGGGGAGGCTGGAACGTCCATTTCGAGTTGAGCGGGTAATTCACCGCGGCGGCGGCGAAGAAACTCACGATGTGCGCCAGCGCGAGGCCGGCACCCCGGCTCATGAGCCACTGGAACAGGAGGATGTCGATAACGATACCCAACAGCCCCACCGCCGCAAACCGGCCGGTGCTACCGAAGGAAACCGTGCCGCCAGCCAGTGTCATCAGGCGTTTCAGATCAATCCATTGGGAATGGAACGATAGCCTGGCGGTGCCATGCGTGCGCTGCTGAAAGCAAACAGGCACTTCCACGACTCTAAGCTTGCCCTGGCCGGCCATGAGCAGTTCGAGCAGGGTTTTATATCCGCGAGCGCGTTCGGTGAGAGTGGCGGCCAGTTCCCGGCGGAAGGCAAAGAATCCCGAGGTAGTGTCACTCACATCACAGAGAGAGCGGGCAAACCAGTCCCCCAGGCGCGACAGCCATTGGCGGTGTGGCCATCCCCCGGTGCCGCCGCCCGGCGCATGGCGGCTCCCGACAGCCACGTCATGGCTGCCGTCCAGTAGCGGGGCCACCAGAGCGGGTAGCCGCTCAGGCGGATGACTCGGACCCATCACGACGATGACATCGCTCTGCGCCAGCTCCACACCCGCCAGAATCGATCCTGCCAGGTCCGGCTGCTCATGCCGCTCGATCAATCTCACGTTCGCCTGCGCCTCCCAGGCGCGCACCCGACCGGGAGTTCCATCGCGCGAACCATCATCGACAAAAATGACTTCAAAACTACCTGGTACCAGATCCAGTGCAAACAGACGCGTCAGTAATGGATCTATGTGGTCTGCTTCGTCAAGCGTGGGAATCACCACGGAAAAT